>NZ_JAKZKV010000003.1:0-300000 GCF_022808675.1 Parabacteroides sp. FAFU027 | reverse complement strand
TTAGTGTCCCTTATCGAATAAACAAATAAATAAAATGAAAAGATTAGTAGTAGTTCGCCACGCTAAAGCCGAAAAGACACAATTTGGGCAGACGGACTTCGACAGGGAATTGACAAACCAGGGAAAGATTGATGCGCGGCAGGTAGCTTCAAGGTTACAGTCGGAAAATGTGTTACCGGAATTAATTATCTCCAGCCCATCGTCCCGCGCTTATCAGACGGCAAAAATACTCGGAGATGTTTTCGGGATAGACAAAAAGCAGATTGTGCGCAAAATTCTGCTTTATGATGATATTGAAACGAAGAAAGTTATTGCGTTGCTTAAGGAGGAGGCAAAGCATGCCGACACCGTCTTTCTGGTGGGGCATAATCCGGTGCTTCAACGCATGATATACGAACTGACGAGCGATTTTCACGGGCACCTTTGCACCTCTGGTGTGGCTGTGATGGATTTTGAGGTGGAACGATGGACCCAGATTATGCGTTCAAAAGGGGAGCTCGTTTTATTTGAAACCCCATTGGATGTGAATTCTGTGAATGAAAATAAGCCCGGATTGTAATATAAGGCTGCATTTCAACTGATTTATGTTGTAGAATATATATTCTGGCGCTGCATAGCATGAACTATTTCTTTAGTTTTGCGAATAAGACATTAAGATACACAATAGGGATTCGTATCGCATTATTTGCTGACCAATAGTTCTAAAAATGCAGTTATTATGGTAAAAAAGATATTCCTCCTCGGCGGACACGATTTGGAGATGGCCGAGATAAAACATATCCTTGACGAACGCAAAATCAAATATTTTGATGCCGGGTTATCTTGGGAAAACGCTCAGCTGGCAAACTACCGGGACGAACTCGAAGAGTATGCTGATGATCCTATGTATGTGATCTACGGTGTGGAGCTTCGTGAAGAGAGACCGGTGATGATTCCGCTCAATTACTACCGCGTGCGCCATCACAACGAGTGCATTAATATGCCCACATCGCTCGAACAAGTGGCTTTGTTGCTTGATTATCCGTTGACAGATCGTCAAAAATACATAGCAGCCAACGATCGGGGGTACATACCTGCCATGCAGGCTGCCGGCGCTTCACCGGAAGAGATTGCCGAGATTCGCCGCCTCGACCAAATGGAGCAGGGGATTACCCAAATAGACATCGACATGGCCGAGCAGGCGATTCTGGAGAAGGTGGTGGACGGTGGCGTTACCATTGTGAAGTCACTGACGAAACGTTTTACTTCTATTTGTGACCGCATGTTCCCGTACAACCGACTGATTGTCTATTGCGAAGACGAATTGGTCTATTACGGGGAGGAGATGATGAACGTGGCCAACAATTTTACCTCTCAGGTGATGACGGGCAATGCCTATTACGGTGGTGGTAAAGAGGGTTACTTCAGCATTAAGCTGCAATCGGAAAAAGACCGGACTGCTTACCTCGATGAGATACTCAATCTTGTAAAATAATCATACAAAACGCCCGACAGATGATTGAATCTGCCGGGCGTTTTCGCTATTCCGGGATATTGGGGTTCTCGATTTGTAAGTCGCCCGTCCCTTTTGCAAAAGCAATATTCAGGAAAACGATGCAATCTGCTTTTGATTCTGTGAATTGTGTCTCTCCGGTGTCTAATGTCAGGATGGCCTTCAAATCATTACGCATTTCTTTTAACCTCCACTCTTCCACTTCAAGCAAAAAACTCATTGCAATATCAGAGAAGCGCTGAAAGTTCAGTACAATAGCGTACCGATCGACTATCCGAGTGATATCGCTGATGGCTTGAATGCGTTCTTCGTGGCTGATGCCTGTCCAGTAGTGGCGGTGCATAAGATCAAATTATAGAGATATTTAAATATCGAATTTCGATAGATAAGGAGAAATATAATAAATTAGGGAAGCATGTCGTTTCATTTTTGATTTGAAATTATTTCAATACAATCGTCGTAAAGCTTATAAATACAATTAGGAGCTTGGTCTTTTATACATTGCTCTGCAATAAACTCCAAAATTGATAATCTCTCTGATAATGCTCTTTGAGTTTTGGCTGTCCATTCATTAGCTAATGGAATATGAATTATAGCGATACATTCTCCTCCTCCAAATTCAAAAAATAGTTTGATTTCAGATACAGAGTCTTTATAAATTACATATCCTCCGCGTCCTTGATTTATGTATTCTAACTTTTGTTCCATTGTATAGTATTGTTTAATTCTTTGCGTCTTAGCCCTATCGCGTTCAATCCATTCAAAACTCCGCCATCTTCTCCACCGTCACCACCACTCCTGTAACCGGATGCACAAACTCCAGATATTCCGCATGCAAATAGAGTCGTTCGGCCTTCCGTCCGTAGAGCTCATCGCCGACAATGGGAGTGTTGAGGCCCAGCGGATGGGCGGCATGAACGCGCAGTTGATGCGTGCGTCCTGTGACGGGGGTGAATTCGATGCGGGTATGTTGCGCGGTTCGTTCGAGTACACGCCAAAGGGTGAGAGCCGGTTTGCCACCTTCCATATCCACCATTTGACGGGGACGGTGATTGTAATCGGATGTCAGCGGCAGGTCGATGCTTCCTGAATCTTCCGCAATGAGACCGTCGAGCAGAGTGATATAACGCTTTTTGATGCTGCGCCCTTTGAACTGTGCTTGCAGGGATTTGTGCACCTCCTTCGTTTTGGCAATCAGCAGCAATCCGGAAGTGGACATGTCCAGCCGGTGAACGACCAACGGCCCGGTCGCTTCGGGATAACGTTCGCGGATGCGTTGATAGGCGGAATCGTGGGATGATTTGCCCGGCACGGAGAGCAATCCGGATGGTTTATGGATGATGAGCAGGTAGTCGTCTTCGTAAAGAATTTCAATCTTGATATTTGGGGCAGTAGCTTGTCGTTGAGGGTCGGTATCCAACTCCATCCCCTGCAACATGTGCCCGAGTATCGGTTCGCATTTTCCCTTACAGGCGGGATAAAAGTGCCCGTGGTGGCGAATCTCCGTTTTGGGCGATGCTCCACACCAGAATTCTGCCATAGCGATGGGTTTCAGTCCGTGCCGAAAGGCGTATTGCAGTAGCTTGGGCGCGGCACATTCACCCGCACCGGCGGGAGGAATCTTCTGTGCCGTTTGGGCAAAGATATCGCAAAGTCCTTTGGCTTCCCCCTTGCTGTTAAGCATCTGGAAGCAGTCGAATAGTTTCTGTTGCAGGGCAGCTGATTTGGTTTTGCGTTCGGCTTTGAGTTGCTCGATTTCAGTATGGAAAACAGCTGCCTCTTGCTGAAATTCCGCCAATCGGGTCTGCCACCGTTTTTCCAGTCGCTTATATTCCGCCTTCTCAAACTGGCTCACCCTCACCATTTCCGCCAACTCATTTTCACTTAATGAAGGATTGCTATTGCGACGCTCGTCACGTGTTGCTTTGTTGGCTTTGAGCAGGGCTTTTTGCGAAGCCAGTTCTTGTTGCGCCTGATGAGTTTCTTGTTTCAACAAAGCATGGCAAGCGATGCATTCCGGTGCATGTGACAACTGACGAATGCGGTGATTAATAGCCGTAATCTCGCGCTCTTCCATCTTGAAGAAGCCATCCTTATGCAACAAATCAAACACCGGCGGTACAAAATATTCATGGTCATTCCGCCCGGCCAGATTGCCGGAGAATGCTGCCAGATAGCCCAATTCTCCCGAGTCGGTTTGCACGACAAGCACCCCAAACATTTTTCCCTCGCTCAACTCTTCTGCCCAATCGGTTCGGGTGCGCAAGTAATCCTGCACCTCCCCGCTGGCCACCACGCACAGGGGATGTGGCGTGTAATTGAACGGATAGGTAAACTTCTCCGGCAATGCAAGGGAGTCAATCGGATGTTTGAAAAAATGCAGGGGATGTGGGGTCATTGTTTATTGATTTCTGCCTCAAAAATACGAATTATTGGTACACGGATGACACGGATTATGCTGCTGCATTTTGCAGGAAGTTGGTTGGAGTCAAATTCAACCGGCTGCGTTTTGCAGGAGGTTGCCTGAGATGCCATTCTTGTTCGTGCAAATTGCAGGAGGATGAATGACATTCAATTTGCCTTAGTGCATTTTGCAGCAACTTGAATGAGACCCGATTCAACCTCGTGCAAAATGCAGGAGCTTGGTTGAGATGCTATTCTGGTTCCTGCATTTTGCACGGGCTTGAATCAATAGTATGCGAAGTTCCTGCAAATTGCAGAAGTTTCGTTTTGTGCTTCGTCAATGCTCTACATTTTGTAGAATGCAGAATGAGAGGTGATTCTACCATCTACATTTAGTAGAGGCTTGTCGGGGTATTGAGTGAAGGTTCTCCATTTTGTGGAATGTTGAATGGGACTTTGAAATCTTGAATAAATACATGTCCAATATCACAAATGCTTTTCCAAAACAGGAAAAGAAAAGTTACTTTCTTATTCGTGTATTCGTGGCTAACAATTTAGGCGATTTTAGCCTAAAAGACACTACCCACACAAAACGTTATAGTGCCATAAATCTACATTTTGTAGAAAGCAGAATGGAAAAATAGAGGATTAGATCTTGCCCGCATTCCGCTGAATCCCAACAAATCCCGTCCGCTTAATGGGAGAATGACGGAAGTGTTGACGGAAATCCTCTTCGGTGAGGCTTTGCCATTTAGCCAAATCATATTGGAGAAAGTCAGAGGAGGGGAGGAACTCCGGTGTCAGATGCGGTTGCGCGAAACGGTTCCACGGGCAGACCTGCTGGCAAATGTCGCAGCCATACAAGCGGTTGCGCAGCGTTTCGATTTCGAGTGAAAACTCCCCTTTCTTCTCAATGGTGAGGTAGGAAAGGCATTTGCGGGCATCGAGTTTGTGCTTCGACAATGCTCCGGTGGGGCAGGCATTGGCACAGCGGGTGCATTGGCCGCAATGCGATTCGGTATAAGGCTCGTCGTAAGCCAGGTCGATGTTGAGAATCAGTTCGGAGAGAAAAAAGAACGACCCTTTGCCGGGGATAATCAGCAGGTTGTTTTTACCAATCCAACCCAGTCCGGCACGTTTGGCCCAGTAACGTTCGAGCACGGGAGCCGAATCCACGAATGCACGACCTTCCACCGGCTCTATTTCGCGGTGGATAAACTCCATCAGGGCAAAAAGTTTTTGCTTGATCACCTCATGGTAGTCCTTGCCATAGGCGTAATAAGATATTTGAGGGAGGTGAGGGGCCTGTTCTTCTTGTGGAAAATAATTGTGGGCAAATATGATGACCGACTTTGCGCCTTCCACAAGCAACGTCGGGTCGCAGCGTTTTTCGAAATGGTTGGCCATGTAGCCCATTTCGCCGTGATTTCCTTCAGCGAGCCATTGGGAGACACGTTCGCGGTCTTCTCCCACATCGCCCGCGGGGGCAATTCCACAGCAGTCGAAGCCCAATCGCAGCGCCTCCTGCTTGATCAATGCCGATTTTTCGGAAGGGGAAAGAGTCACGCGTTAGAGTTTTGAGCGGTACTTGGTCTCCTCACCGTCTTCAAGGATGTTGAGGTAGCTTTGGTAGCGCGATTCACTGATGTAATGTTTCTCCACAGCTTCGAGTACAGCGCAGCCCGGTTCGTGACGGTGGGTGCAGTTGTTGAATTTGCAACCGTCCGATACCTTGAAGATTTCGGGGAAATAGTGAGCCACCTCTTCCTGTTTGAAGTCGATGGTGCCGAATCCCTTGATGCCCGGAGTATCAATGATGTAGCCTCCGGTGGGCACTTCAAACATTTCGGAAAATGTAGTGGTGTGCATCCCTTTGTGGTGGTAGCCAGAGATGTCGCCGGTCCGGGCTTTTACGCCGGGGATTAGGGCATTGATTAATGTCGATTTACCAACACCGGAATGGCCGGATAGCAAAGTGATTTTGCCGTTGATGTCCTCTTGCAGCAGGTCAATGCCTTCACCGGTCAATGCCGAAACGCGGAATGAAGGGTAGCCGATTGTCCCGTACAGGTGAATCAATGCTTCAGCATAATCGCGGTCTTCTTCATCTAATGAGTCGAATTTGTTGAAGACCAGCTTCACCGGGATGCGGTACGCCTCGGCCGATGCCAGGAAACGGTCGATAAATACGGTTGTCGTCACCGGATTGTTGATCGTGACAATGAGGAATGCCTGATCCAGATTTGCGGCCAGGATGTGTGACTGTTTGGAGAGGTTGGAGGCTTTGCGGATGATGTAGTTTTTCCGTTCCTCTATTTCGTGAATGAAGGCTGTTCCCTCGTTATTAATGATAATGCCTACCCGGTCGCCCACCGTGATGGGATTGGTACTGCGAATCCCTTTCAGACGGAAATTGCCTTTGATTTTACAATCGACCAAACGGCCGTCATCGGTCTTGACCTGATACCAGCTTCCGGTGTTTTTTATAACGAGTCCTTTCATTCTTCGAGTGCAATTAAGTAGATAAAACAAAGACGCCAATTCGCAGACCGTTACCAGCCTTTGCGCTTTAGCGTCTTTGTGTTTTATGTAATGTAAATGACTGGATTATACAGTCATGATTTCTTTTTCTTTAGCGGCGTAAAGTTCGTCCACTTTTTTGATGTAGCGGTCGTGGATTTTCTGAACATCAGCTTCAGCATCTTTTTCAGCATCTTCAGCCAAGCCTTCTTTAATCAGCTTTTTCAATGCTTCGATAGCGTCACGGCGAGCGTTACGTACACTCACTTTAGCGTGCTCAGCATCCTGTTTAGCCTGTTTTGCCAATATTTTACGACGCTCCTCAGTCAATGGAGGAATAGCCAGACGGATGATTTCACCGTTGTTATCCGGCATGATTCCCACTTCTGAGTTGATGATGGCTTTCTCAATCTCACGAAGCATGCTTTTTTCCCATGGCTGAACTGTAATGGTGCGGGCATCAGGGGTAGATACGGTCGCCACGTTGCTTACAGGTACGTGCGAACCGTAATATTCAACTTTCACGCCGTCAAGCAATTTTGGATTGGCTTTGCCGGCACGGATGTGGTCCAGAGTCTCTTCAAGATACATCACCGCGTGTTGCATCTTCTCTTCAGCGTCGTTCAGGTGTTTTTTTACATCAACCATGATTACGGATAGTTTTTTGAGTTATGAGTTTTGCGTAATTATTTACAAATGGGGTTGGCAAATAACAGTATTATAACCAGTTGGGTCCGTTATTTAGCCGAACAAAATTAGTGATTTTATCAGAAACCGACAACTGTCCCGATATTTTCGCCTGACATCACCTTCTTCAGGTTGCCCACGGTATCCATATCAAACACGATAATCGGCAGTTTGTTTTCCTTGCAAAGGGTAGTTGCGGTCAAATCCATCACCTTCAATCCACGTGCATAAATCTCGTCATAAGTGATAAAATCGAACTTGGTAGCAGAAGGGTCTTTCTCCGGGTCAGCGGTATAGATGCCGTCCACGCGGGTTCCTTTCAGCATGACATCGGCACCGATTTCCACACCACGAAGGGCCGAAGCCGTATCGGTCGTGAAGAAAGGATTACCGGTTCCCCCTGAAAGAATGGCGATCTCACCGTGATTCATAGCTTCGATAGCTTTCAGGTTGCTGTAATGCTCGCCAATCGGATACATTGGGGTAGCGGTAAAAATGCGTGCCGGTTGGCCGATGGCAGTCAGAGCAGAGCTCAATGCCAGACTGTTGATTACAGTAGCGAGCATACCCATCTGGTCACCTTTTACCCGGTCGAAGCCTTTGGCCGCACCGCTTAATCCACGGAAGATATTTCCCCCGCCGATTACGATGCCAATCTGGATTCCCATCGCTGAAATTTCCTTAATTTGCTCGGCATATTCATTCAGACGGACTTCGTCAATACCGTATTGTTTTTCGCCCATTAGCGATTCTCCGCTGAGTTTCAGTAAGATTCTGTTGTATTTAGCCATGTCATTTTTGTTTTCGGCAAAAATACTCATATTTTTCCATCTCTTAAGGTGTGCATTTGATTTTCTGAAAAGAGGTTATAAGGCGAATGTGCATTTAAACGTATTCTTAACTTCCCAGTCATAGCAAATGCGCGTAAAACTATTAAATTTGCAGCAATATGAAATTTGTAACCAAAGTTTGATACGTGGAATACAACGAACTGGAGATAATCAGACAACTTCAAAATCCGGAAAAGCAACGACAGGCTTTTGCGAAGGTTGTGGCACGTTACAGCGAAAAGCTTTACTGGCAGATTCGGAAAATGGTGATTTCTCATGACGATACGGACGATGTGTTGCAAAATACCTTTATGAAAGCTTGGGTGAATATTGAAAGTTTCCGTGGGGAATCAAAACTTTCTACCTGGCTTTACCGCATTGCCATCAACGAAAGCATTACCTTTCTGAATAAGCAGAATAGCCACAGCACAGTTGAAATGGATGATACCGAAAGCTATCTGGCGAACAAGCTGGAGAGTGACGACTGGTTCGATGGTGATGAGTTGCAGATGAAATTACAGAAAGCCATTCTTCGTTTACCCGAAAAACAAAGACTGGTATTTAATATGCGTTATTTTGATGAGATGAAATACGAGGAAATGTCTGACATCCTCGGCACTTCCGTAGGGGCGTTGAAAGCCTCTTATCATCATGCCGCCAAGAAAATTGAAGATTTTATGACAAAGGACATTTAAACCTTTCAGTCATTGAGTAGTCTAAATATCGAATTTTGAGAAGTTATGAAGAATCTGGAAGACATAAAAAAGCAATACGGAAACGCTCAGCCTTTTAAGGTCCCGGAAAATTATTTTGAGCAATTCAATTCCAGAATGATGGAATCATTGCCCGAAAAGGAGATTAAAAAGGAAGAGAAAGTTCCCGTTTATTCACTCTGGAACCGTGTGAAACCGATGTTCTACATGGCGGCAATGTTGGCTGTTGCTTTCTGGTCTGTTGAGCGGTTGACCAATGACCGTTCCGGTTCGGCTCCTATACCTGTAACCGCAGGTGTAAATGAACCTTCAAATGATGCCGTTACCATGAAGTTGGCGATGAGCGTCGATGAATATTCTCTTTGCGAATATATGAGCGAAGACCAATAGTAACAAAGAAATTTCTATCTCTATTTATAATGAAAAGAATCTATCTGTTTTTTATTTTGGTTTTGATGGTGAGCTTGCAAGGTTTCTCTCAAAACGAAAAGAAGGATGAACATCACCCGTTAGATGTTGATAAATTTAATGCTCAAAAAATGGCGTATCTTATTCAGGAGGTGGGCATAACACCTGAAGAGGCAGCGAAACTTTTCCCTCTATATAATGAAATGCAGGAAAAGCGTTTCAAAATGATGAAGGAAACGATTGACAAAGTAAGAGCCTTACGCAAAAATCAGAATCCTAAAGACGAAGAGTGTCTGTCGCTTCTTGACGAGCTGCTGAATAAGCAAGTCTGTGAGGCGAATATGGAGAAAAGCTACTACCAGAAATTTAAGAAAATACTTTCACCACAGAAAGTGCTCAAGCTAAAGCAGGCAGACTTCCGTTTTGCGCGTGATGTCTTGCGTAAAAATGACCAGCGTAAGCCTGATGGTAAAAAATAAACGAAGAAGCGAATCCGAATTTGGGTTCGCTTCTTCGTTTTATGAACCATTGTGAACTACTCTAGAAATCAGTTGATTGATTTCCCCTCCATTTACAGGAATCTATTTTTCTCAAAAAAACTTCGGAAAAAGAGTCTCCATTTCAGAGAAATTTATATTTTTGCTTTTAATAGTTAATGCCGATATAGCTCAGTCGGTAGAGCAACGCATTCGTAACGCGTAGGTCGCCGGTTCAAGTCCGGCTATCGGCTCAATAAGCATCTTGATTTTAGCACGAAGACATATTCGATGACCTTGGTCTCAATGATGGCTTCGTGCTTTTTCATTTTCAGTCTTTTTATCCGCAAACGTTAAAATCGGGATTTCTCAAAAAACAAAGGTAGGGGATAGGGCATTTTATTCGGTATAGGAGTGAATGTCTCTTGAAAAAAGTATTAAGAATCAATCGTTTTTACCATTGACACAGAAGGAATTTAAACTATTGTTTGACCAGTATTTCGATGCGGTACGTAATTACGTATTTTACCGCTGCGGGGATGAAGAGGTCGCAAATGATGTGGCGCAGGAGGTATTTATGCGTATCTGGGAAAAACAGCTTTTCCCAGAAATAAAGAAGGAAAAAGCGCTACTCTTTAAAATTGCCGGTGATATCTTTATTTCCCAATATCGTAGGAAAGTGCTGGAAATGAATTATATGCAATCGTTGGAGATAAATGAACACGAAAGTTCATCTATTGACAACCTGGAATACAAGGAGTTGGAAAAAACGTACAATAATGCTTTGGAAGCAATGCCGGAAGTCTCCCGGGTGGCTTTCCTGATGAGCCGCGTCGAGGAGCTGAAATATTCGGAAATTGCCGAACGGTTACAGATTAGTGTCAAAGCGGTGGAAAAAAGGATGACAAATGCCCTGTCGCATTTGAGAGAAAAATTAGCTTATTATGAAAAAGAGTGATACTTCGGATTATAAAGATTTAGAACAGGCGACATTCAATATCACCTGGAAGAAAAGCAAGGAGGAGATCTGGCAGGAGGTTTTTGCCGGGTTGACAGAGCAAGAGGTACAGCCTGTCAGGAAAATTGTTTCTTTCCAAACTTGGCTACGTTACACAGCCGTGGCAGCGGTAGCCGTTATTACGTTACTTTTCTCCGGCATGTGGTTTTATACCACAACGGTTGTCTCACCTATAGCCTCAAGGGAAACAGTGACTCTGCCGGATGGCTCAACCGTATTGATGAATGCTGAAACTAAAATTACCTACAAGCCCTACTGGTGGAAAATACAGCGGGAGGTGAAACTGGATGGCGAAGCATTTTTCAAGGTCAAAAAAGGAAAACGCTTTACGGTAGTCTCTAAAGATGCCAGTACGACGGTTATGGGAACCAGCTTCAATATCTATGCAAGAATTGACGGATACACAGCAACCTGTATGACCGGAAAGGTGAAAGTAATGACTGCGTCAGGTGCTTCTACTGTATTTTTGACACCGAACTTACAGGCAAATCTGATAAACGGTAGTTTGGAAAAGCAAACCGTTGAGGCATCAAACTCGTTGGCGTGGAGCAGACACGAATTTTTCTTTACTTCAATGCCATTATCGAAGGTGTTGCGCGAGATTTCCCGCCAGTATGGAGTGGTAATTGACTGTAAAGGGACATTCAACGAGCATTATACTGGGAATTTCTCCCGCAGGTTATCTATAAAAGAGGCGTTAAGTTTGGTCTGTTTGCCATTTGGTATTAATTTTACCGCAATCAGTACAAACCATTACTTAATATCTGAATAACACTTGATTCGTCGATTATTAACCTTATATTTTGTCCTTTGTTTTTTGTCTTTATCAGCTCAGAAGATTCATCTTGTTGAATCGGAGAAGCCCTTAAATCAATTGCTGATAGAGATGCGGGAGAAGTACGCCCTGAAGTTTTCGTTTGACGATAAGCTGCTTGCCCGGATAAAAGTCAGAATCAATAAAAAGTTTTCTTCACCGGCAAAAGCCCTGGAGTATCTGCTCCGGCAAAATGCACTTACATATCAGTTGCAGGATGGAGTCTATGTAATCTATCCTGCAATGGCACTTTCTACTAAATCGTCTTCTGTCGGGAAATGGGACAGTAAAATCTCCGGTTCTATTTCGGACAAGACCAGCGGTGAAACCCTACCTAACGCTTCCGTTCTGATAAACGGGTACAATGTCTCCTGTGATGAGATGGGCCGGTTTACCTTTATTTCTGCAAATGACTCGGTTTTTGGGTTAAGAATCAGCCACCTGGGGTATTTGGTTAAAGATACGCTGGTGAAGTCAGGTATGCAGCATAAATTTCAGCTTATCCCGGCTTCATACAAAATAAAGGAGGTGACCGTGGTTCATCAGGTCGAAAAAAGTCTTCGTACCACAGAATTGCCAGGTGTCATCCGGGCAAATAATCTGATAGCCAATAATCTTCCCGGTAATGGAAATGCATCCGTATTTAACTTTCTTCGGTTGATGCCCGGTTTTTTAGCCTCCGGCGAACAAAGTCAGAGTATGCTGATCTGGGGTTGTT
Source organism: Parabacteroides sp. FAFU027 (assembly GCF_022808675.1). Lineage (NCBI taxonomy): Bacteria > Pseudomonadati > Bacteroidota > Bacteroidia > Bacteroidales > Tannerellaceae > Parabacteroides > Parabacteroides sp. FAFU027. The sequence continues at coordinate 287,921 of NZ_JAKZKV010000003.1, read as the reverse complement.
ATGAGGGACAAAGTCAGTTGTCAGTGGATGGGTATACCTTGTTTGGCCTGAAGAATTTTAATGATAATATCAGTCCGGTCAATCCGTATATAGTAAAAGATATCAAGCTTCTGAAGGGAGGATATGGCGCTCAGTATGGAGGGCGTGTTGGAGGAATGGTCGATATTACCGGCATTGATGGAAATACGTACAAGCCTGAAGTTAAGGTGAATCTGAATAACCTGACGGTGAATGCGATGGCTTCCACTCCAGTTGGAAAGAATTTATCGTTGACCGGTGCATTTCGTCAGACCTTTTACAATCTCTATGATATCGAGAAACTGAACCCATTTCGCGGAGATAATCACTCGACCACAACAACATCACGTACAAACCAGTCTTTAACAGCTCCAAACCAACAAAGTGGGAATGACTTCCAGCCCAATAATGCTTCTCAAAAGAGAGCAGCAGCTATAGAACAACCCGGAAATAATACGCCATCAGCACCAACTCAATCCAATACAACTTCGGTCTATCTTTATCCGGATTATATGTTTCGGGACGGAAACCTGAAATTATCCGGAAGGACCAATGGCGGTGATAGCTATTTTGTCAGTATGTATGGAGGTTTGGATAAATTCGATTATTCACTGAAAGACTCTATTAATAACAGCCCTTATAACTTTGATGCTAATCAGAAATCTACCCAGTGGGGGGCGTCTTCCGGATATAATAAACTATGGCAAAATGGAAATCGTACGGCGTTTAATGTAGCCTATTCTTTCTTAGATGTAAATGCGCAGACAACAAATAATTTGTCTTCACCCGGAAATGAAAGTGGAAATTCTAAAAAAGAAAATATTATCCGGGAGTATAAAATTCAGGCAGAGAATTATTTTACTTTAAGCGAGAAACACTCCCTGGTTTTTGGTGGTGGAATAACCGGAAACTCATACAATTATGATGAAATCCTGAATTCGAAGGCAGAAGAGACTTTGAAAAATGATGTCCAGTTATTGAATGGATACGCCACTGACCAAATCTATCTGAATCGTTCATTGACTTTGAAGCCAGGTCTTCGGTTTGACTATTCATTCCTGCAACATCAGATGTACTGGCAGCCTCGTATTTCCATGAATTATCAAATATGCGATGCCTTAAAAACGGCTTTTTCATGGGGAAAATACAACCAGTTTATCGCCAAGAATTATGTAGTTGACAAGTTTGGTAATTATCAGATGGCCTGGATGGTTTCAGATGGAGAAAGGATTCCGGTTCCGGCTGCTTACCATTGGGTAGCTGGAGGTTATTTTAATAAAAGTGGTTTTTCGGCCTCTGTGGAGGGATATTATAAAAGCATTGATGGTCTGTATCGTGTAGCCCGTAGTCAGGGACAGAATCCAGGTCAATCGCAGACGAAAAATTATTATGGACAGGGGCGGTCCGCAGGAGTAGATTTTCTGGTTAAACAACAATATGGTCGGCATTATGCCTGGGTCTCTTATTCGTTAAGTAAAACAGACGAATTTTTCCCTGATATTATGACTAAATACCAATCGGCTCCACAGGATCAGCGTCAAGAATTAAAATCTGCAGTTATCCTTGATTTTAAACGTTGGATATGTTCTGCCAATTATGTTTACGGCTCAGGATTTCCTGAATATATGCGTAATCTGGAATTGAGCAGTGCAGCCAGAAATAAATATAACCGTTTTGATATTTCCTTAAGCTATCGGTTGGCTCCAAAACGATTTAATATGCAAACCGGGTTTTCAATCCTGAACCTTTTTGATACCGATAATGTAAAAATGAGTGGATTATTCCAGAATTCCGGAAATTCGGTGAGTTCAGAAAAGGTTTTGTCCATTTATTCACATACCATACCATTTACACCGATGTTGTACTTTGAACTGTCATTTTAGCGTCCTGATGGTTTGTTAATACAAACATCCGAAGAAATATCCGACCGTTCATTGCTCTTGACTTTATTCTCCATCAATAAATATGAAAGCCTCCACAAACACGATAGGTTGATTTGTGAAGGCTTTTGATTTTCTCAAGACATAGTTTTGCAGGAGTACTATTTATTTCATCAGCAATGCGACTATTATTTCTTATAGATTAATACCGTTGCATAAGCCGATATTCCCTCTTCGCGGCCTGTAAAGCCCAGCTTCTCGGTTGTAGTAGCTTTAATAGAAATATCTTCAGTATCAATTGCCATCACATTAGCCAGTGTTTCCTGCATGGTCGGTATGTGAGCCTTGAGCTTCGGACGTTCGGCGCAAATCGTGATATCGATATTCGAAATTTCGTATCCTTTTTCGCGAATCAGTTGCATGGTTTTGTAAAGCAGTATTTTACTGTCGATATCTTTGTATTCACCGGCAGTGTCAGGAAAATGATAACCGATATCCCGCATATTGGCTGCTCCCAATAAAGCATCGCACAGTGCATGAATCAGCACATCAGCATCAGAATGTCCCATTAGCCCTTTTTCATGTTCTAACCGGATTCCACCAATCCACAAGTCGCGGTCACTAACCAGGCGGTGTACATCGAACCCAAATCCAACTCGTATTTTCATAACTATTCTATTCGTTTTAATATAAAAAATGCCCCTTACATATTATGTGCAAGGGGCTGTCCATATTTTAATTTTGTTGTTATCGGGCAACCAACGATTTCAGCCCGTCCATATCAAATGACAGGGAGAAACGAAGCGTTTGATCCAAAGGATTGGATTGTGCTGTAGAAACCAGATAAGATACATCCAGTCTGAATACATTCATTTTAAATCCAGCACCTAAAGAAAAGTATTTACGGTTGCCTTTGTACATGCTTTCGTTATAATAACCACCCCGTGCAAAAAACTGGTCGTTGTAGTTGTACTCAGCACCTAATGACCATGCAACTTCCTGAAGTTCTTCTTTCATACCTCCCGGGGCATCACTCAAAGAGGTGAAGATTCCTTTGATCGGAGACATAGTTTCATAGTTTGCCAGTTTTTCAAGATATGTGGGATCTTCATAATTACCATCAGCTGGTATAGGACGGGTAGGAACCAGTAACTTATTCAAATCGCCATATACAGAGATTGAATTATAATTATCAAATGGGTACCTGATACCTCCCCCGAGTCTTAAGTTTGTTGGGATAAAGTTGGAGGTAGAGCCATAATTAATTTTTGATCCGATATTCGAGATATTTAAACCTAAAGACCAGTCGCCTTCATTGCCGTTATTATATTGGATCGGTTTGGTGTAAAATGCAGCAATATCTGCCGCAAATGCAGAAGCTGAATTGTATTCCTCGGACATTGTTTGAAGGTCAGAAAGAATATAACGTAAGGTAACAGCTCCAGAGAAGTTTTCTGACAATTTTCGGGAATAGCCAAGGTCAACTGCCATTTCATAGGGTGATACATCTCCCATCTCTTTGCCTCCGGCATCTGTAATGGTGACTTTCCCGAGAGAAAAATATCTTATTGAACCACTTAACGACTGCATATCATTATTACCGAATTTATAGTAACCAGCCACATATGCCAGGTCAATATCATTGACCAGTTTACGTAACCAAGGAGTGTAAGAGAGAGATAAGCCGGCATTTGATTTCATAAATGCATATTTTGCCGGGTTCCAGTATTGGGAATTAACATCCGGAGTGGTAGCGGCACCGACATCTCCCATACCACCACCTCTTGCATCAGGGGCGATTGTTAGTGATGGAACGCCGGTAATTACCGGGTTTAACCCGATCTCATCTATTGTTGTTTCATCCTGCGCAAAAGCCAGCGATGGAGTAATCAGAGCACCTGCCAGCAGTGCGAAAATCCATGTCTTTCTCATGTAATGTTTATTATTGACCTAAAATAATCAGCTTTTTAGCTTGTGTTGTTTCTTGTGTTTGATTGGTATAAATCGTAGCCCGGTAAATATATATGCCCGGTCTCACGGTTTGACCATTTGACTGTTTGAGATCCCAGGTGATCGGAGTCGGTAAAAACATATCCGATAGTCCTGTTTCTGAGTGCGCCCAAACTTCAATACCGGAAAGATTATAAACGCTCATCTTAACAGATATATTTGTATTTGGTCTGTCATGTTTCAAATAGAAGCTGACTCCTCCGTCTGAGATTTTGATTGGATTCTTAGTCGGGTATAAGTCAAACAAACGAGGTGCGGCTCCTGCCTTTACAATACATTCGATTGTATCACTGGTCGAATTGTTTTGGATATCCCAGGCTTTAAATACCAAGGTGTGCTTTCCTTCACTTAACGTAGGTATATTGTAGTATAATTTCCCCGATTTTGAATCTCCCGGAGTTGTGGAGAAATACCCATTGATATTATAGCTCAGTGATGGCTGATTATCTACAATCAAAGTCATGTCGTGACCAATACCAGTTCCAGATACATTAATGCCACTTTCGTCTGTTAAGTCAGCAATCAGAACCGGCTTTTCATTTACAATGTCACCAGTCTTAAAGTCTGAATTGTTGAGGTAGATCTCGGATATTTTAGGCCCAATTGTATCAATAGTAGCATTGGGATTAGTTCCGTTTAACAGGAAATTCTCATAATATCCCTGAGCCTCATTCCCATTTGTATTGGCAGCATAAAGATTTATTCGACCTGATTTCCCGGAATAGCTCATGTCCTTGGGAATTGTAAATCTGAATGTAAACAACCCATTCTTCACAGAGTCTTTTCCTGCAAACAGAATCTTTGTCCTATCCATATATTTAAACGTCTCTGCAAAGCCATTATTGTTTAGACAGGTGACAGAATCCTGGCTGTCAAATACAGTCGGGATCACAATACCGTTAAATGAAGAATCAAAAGCTCCATCCGTCTGAAGTACGCGGCCTGTTACCTTCACCTCACTCAAAGCACTCAAGGTTTGTTGTTCGCTGGCCGGTTTATCATTAATGGCGGTAATCTCCATTTTGCTTTCTGGATAAGAGAGCTTTAATGCCGGGTCCCCCAGTAGCGTAAAGTTCAGTTTATTTTGATCTCCGTTCAGTGATGATTTTGTGGTTTTCATTATATCCCCGAGTCGTAAACGCGAACCATCGCTGTTTTTTGAAAACAAAAGTTTGTTCACTGCAGAGTTGAGTGAGAAGTTGGGGCCGGAATAAACAACACGGGTAGTTGTGATTAATCCGATTCCTCCCCCCTGGCTATTCAGGAAGACTTCCTCTCCGGCGGTGGTGTTGAAATCGTCGAACCGGCTAAAGTCGCAGGTTGCTGTTACCCACAGAGGGAGTTTCTTCATAGTAAGTCCGATAATCTCACTTTTGGTAATAATCTGTTCGGTTGCCCATCCATTAACACCACCATGCCCGGTATAGTTCAAAACCATTAAACCCGAATTAAGTAGCGAGAAAAGTTGCTTTTTTGCATTTGGATATGAGCTCCCGGTAGATGTAAATTCTTTTTTGTAAGAGTCCAGGAATATTTTGTTGACAATAATCGATTTATTCGAATCCTCAAGGTATTGTGTCAGATAATTGGCATTTTTCATGTGTTCATTGTTGTCATCATCATCTCCGACAAAACAAACGTTATTTTTCCAAGCCCCTTCCACATTGTTGTTGACATAGTTCAATATTTTGTTAACCACATCAGTTGCTTCATCTGCCGTTCTTACAGGAAATCGGCCGATACCCAGATCCATTTTTTCATAGGCTATGTTAGCTCCTTCGTTGTCATCGAGGAACCCGAAATAATCGTCACAAACATAAGAGTCTGTTTCTACTAAAGATTTTACGGATTGATAAGTAAGCAGTTTGTTGGCCGGAGTTGCTGTTTTCCATTCGGTGCCAAGCAATCTGTTATCATACGTACCATCCCCAAAAAGCAGTAAATATTTCGGCTTGTCGGTATCAGAGGTAGCCCGGTCGTAAAACATTTTCAGAAACCAACGGTATGCTGAAGCATCTGGCGTTCCTGATGAGAATTCGTTGTAAATCTGTTCCGGCTGAGCAATAGTAACTCTGAAGTTATCTTTATCCCGGTGCATTTGAGCAATTTTTTCTGCCTGATTGAGGAAGTCGGGATGGCAAATGATAACCATATCGGTCTGAGTAAGAGCATGGAGATTTTGGTTTGTAACTGTACCAACTAATTCCGGTTTAGGGAAAGTGGCATTTACATCAACAGCTACAAACTCGCGAATAGTATCAGCCGGTGATTTAGCCGTAAAGCTCAGTTGTGTTCCTTCAAGTGAGCTCAATACTTGTTTGATCTTTCCGGTTGTAACATCCCAGATTTGCACATTCGCATTTGCTCCTGCAAGCGTGTATTTAGCGATCTTTCCTTTAGATGCAATGACTCGGAAAGGGGTATAGGTATCATACAGCTTCAGGTTGCGTTCCATATTGAGACGAATGTAATTTAGTTTACAATTCGAGTCTCCGCTTTTTCCATAATCAACTTTACAGCTGTAGGAGCTGTTGTCAGCTGATGTGTTGCTATAGCTGCCTGTGGCATAGACTTCTTTAGCCCTGATATAATGTTCATCAGCACCAGTTGCCGGACCAGGCATAGTCGTGTTGATTACGACTGTATTATTGATGCTCAACTTCAGAGTTGTAGAGGCTGCAGCTTTGGATACAAAGTCAATATTCGCAGAAATGGGTGTTATCGTTGTAACGCCACTGATTGTAAACGGAAATGTTTGAGACGTAGTTGCACTAAAGTCCTCTCCGTAGAATTCGCGGCCGGTTGCACCGATATTGGTTAAATCAACTTCATGCAAAGCGTAATCGTTGAATGTCGTATAAGTTGCATCTGGTGTGTCGCTTAACGAAGCTACAGATTGAATGGTGGAAGGTGTTCCCTGACTGTCGGTCAGGAAATAATAGGCATAAGACGAATAAGGATTAATGGTGTGGGTAAATCCAGATCCTGAGTTCGTCCATGAAATAACTCCCTGTGCCCAAAAGAGAATAAAGTCAGTGCCTTTATAGACAGGTACTTCAGGTAAGTCACCTGTCGTTTTTGTGTCTGCTTTCGGATAGTTGAACTGCTCTTTGAGCATAGCTCCGCCAAAACCATAAACACGAACTTTGGTCGGATCGCTAAACCCCATGGAACGTAGGTCCGAATAAGTCAGCTTGTACACTCCGGAGTTGGTCAATTTGATTTTTGCCCATTTCCCGGAGGCCAGCAATGAATTATCGGCATAAGTGTAGTTTCCGGCAAACAGGCTTGAGGTCACACTCGTAATGGCCAGCAATATTATTATGAGAAAATTTCGAATTGACATATGCTTGTTATTTAACTTGAAAGTCCAGCAATTTTTTGTCGCCTATATACCCTTGAAGGTGGTCATTGATATTTACCGGGCCAACTCCGCTGGGCGTTCCTGTAAAAATCAGGTCTCCGATTTTCAACGTGAAAAAGTGACTGACATAGGCAATTATTTCATCAATCTTAAAAATCATGTCAGCACTATTTCCTCTTTGAACGGTATCGTTATTGATGTCCAGATGGAATTCCATATTATTTCTTGATTCATCCGGAATCGGAATAAATTCACCAATTACCGCAGAGGAGTCAAAAGCTTTGCTAATTTCCCACGGGGCGCCATTTTCTTTTAGCTTTTGCTGAAGGTCCCGTGCAGTAAAATCAATGCCCACGGTCACTTCATTGTAGTAACGGTGAGCAAAGCGTGGTGCGATATTTTTTCCTAACCGGTTAATTTTGATAACCAACTCAGCTTCGTATTCAATTCTTTCGGAGAAGTCAGGAATAAAAAAAGGTTTTCCGTCTTTCAGGAGAGCCGAATCAGGCTTCATAAAAATGGTTGGTTCCTTGGGTATAAACGACCGATTCATCTCTTTATTGTGGTCGTGGTAGTTCCAGCCTACTGCTATAATTTTCATAAAACGTCCTGATTCAATCTTTTAAACATTACGGCAAGGTGAGCAAACAGTGAAGTGTCCTGTAATACAATTTCATCAGGTACTTTCACTCTGAATGGCGTAAAATTCCAGATAGCCCGGATTCCGGACGCTACCATTCGGTCAGCTACCTCCTGGGCTTTTTCAGCCGGAACGGTCAGGATTCCGATTTGCACATTCATCGTTTTTCTCAAAGCCTCGCAATCTTCGGGTGCGTATATCCCGATTCCATTTATTTTAGTACCGATAAGTTCCGGTCGGATATCAAAACCGGCTACCATTTCCAATCCATATTTTTCAAGACCTGAGTCATGCATTAGTGCAGTTCCCAGGCTACCAACGCCGAATATAAATGCTTTATGATGGGAGTTAAAACCCAGGAAAGCTTCCAGTACATCTATTAGTTCAGCTACATCATATCCCACTCGCGTTTTGCCTGCAATCTCCACGAATGATAAATCTTTGGCTACCTGAGAGGCGTCAATTCCAATCGCATTAGCAATTTGCGTTGAAGAGACTGCTACTGTGGTTTTATTGTGTAAAATCTTAAGGTAAGCTAAATACCAAGGCAAACGTCTTAAGGTGGGTTCCGGTATTTTCTGCATCGTATCTGTTTTTCCTCTGATTATTAAAGTTTTGTGTTTGAATTACATGCAAATATACTATTTTTTAAAGCAGGTGATTTCAGGCGTCCCATAAATTAATCAAAAAAGAAGACTGGTAAGCCTTAATTGTCATTAGTGAAATTGCATTCGAAAGGGTATATCTATCGTTTTGTCAGAGAGAATATGCTCACTTCTTTTTTTATTGAAAACAATATGGGTTTATCTTGCTTTCGAAGCCGTCCTGTGCTGTTGGTTTTGATTATCAGGTAGATATGTTTGGGGTTATTTAAAATGGTTCCTAAGCTAAGGATGTTTTATTGTTTGGCGGATTAGGAGATTAAATATCTTGAATATTTTTACGATGTTCATAAAAAAACTATTTCCTGAAATTTTTCCCCGAAATAATTTTGCAATACTCGAATTAAGTTTGATATTTGCCATCGTTTTCTAAACAATAGCGGAAAACAATATTGAAGTAGAATTCTCACCGCAGTTATGCGGATTCAGATAAAGATACATACTATCTCTTAATGTTTAAACTGGAGGAATAACGTGTTCCCACTCGGGATCACGGGAAAACTTCCGAAAAAGCCGAGACGTTGTGAAACGTAGTAGGCTTTTTTTGTTTGTGGAAATTAGAACCCGCTATAAACGCAAAAAGACGAATCGAAAGTTCGTCTTTTTGCGTTTATAGCGGGTTGTTTAAAGTTAATGGAAGGCCAGTATACTGCCGCCAATAGCAAAAATAATAGCAATCACATATATAGCCAACATAATGATGGACATGATTCCTACAAATTTGAAATGGGATTTCAGATTCTCAAATGCACTTTCCAGTTCTTCGTTCCTGGATTGCTCCAGCGCTATCTTAAGTTTATCCGAAAAGTTATTCAGATAAATTACCGGCATGGCATAAAGACCAGCAAATGCCAGATAGAGGATGGCGATAAAGATAGAGCCCCCTCCGAATCCGTTTCCAAACATTGGGAAAATTGATGATGCAGTCCCCATAAAAATGGCCAGAAGAACCATAAAGCCAATGCCTATAAAGCCCAAAATGGCAAAGAACTTTGTCCACTTCCGGATTTCATCGAGGAAGCTGATTGTTTGGCTTGAAAGGGTTAAAACTGTTTGCGTTGTCTCTTCGGTGTTTTCTTGTTGATAGTTTTCCATTATGTTTAAATTTAAGGTTGTTGGCAATATTATGAAAAATATTTGGAGTGGAGAACGATAACGACCAAAATCCTTGAAAAAAATTGTTCTAAGAAAAAGAGCAGAAGCTGTCTTCGACTTAAGTTTATCCTCATTATATTTGTCTGAAATAAAATTTTTGAGCTATGAAGAAAAATGACTGGAAAGACCGGTTGAATGTTGTTTATTCGACCAATCCCGATTTTAAATACGAAACCGAAGAGAACGAAGATACAGAGACTTTACCCAAAGAAAAGCAACAATTGCGGGTCTGTTTTGACAAGAAAAACCGTGGAGGTAAAGTGGTGACACTGGTAACCGGTTTTGTGGGAACAGAGGATGACCTGAAAGAATTAGGTAAACTGCTGAAGTCAAAGTGTGGAGTAGGTGGTTCAGCCAAAGATGGCGAGATTCTGGTACAGGGCGATTTTCGACAAAAGGTGCTTGAAATTCTTCAAAAAGAAGGTTATGTAAAAGCCAGAATTATTTAATCGCCTATATCAATTTTCAAGAAAAATATCATGCTCACAGTATATCGCGCTTCTGCCGGTTCGGGTAAAACCCACCAGCTCACCGAAGAATATCTCAAATTACTTTTTACCGGAAATGGCGCTTACCGCCACATTCTTGCCGTGACTTTTACCAATAAGGCTACGGACGAGATGAAGAAACGTATTATTCAGGAGCTTGATATTCTTTCTCAAGGTAGTAAGTCTGATTATCTGGAAACGTTGATGCGTGAGTTTGAACTTTCGGAAGAGGCGGTTTATCAGCGGGCAAACCGCATTTTGCTCAGTATTTTGCATGATTATTCCTCTTTCAATATCAGTACGATTGACCGTTTCTTCCAACAGACGATGCGTGCTTTTGCCCGTGAAATCGGATTGCAGGGAGGGTATAATGTCGAACTCGATACCAATCGCATCCTGACCGAAGCGGTGGATAAGATGATATTTTCCCTGGAAGACCCCGCCAATAAAGAGATACTGAGTTGGTTGCTTCGTTTTTCGGAGGAGAAAATTGAAAATGGAAAATCGTGGAACTTCAAGAAAGAGGTCATCGAACTGGGAACCGAGCTTTTCAAAGAAAAATATAAACAACTCAGCGGTGTAATTCGCGAAAAGTTGCAGGACAAAGGCGAATTGAGGAAGTACATTCAGCAATTGAGCCAGTTGGTCGCTAAGTTTGAAGCAACGGCAAAGAATCTGGGTAACGGAGGATTGGCGGTTATTGACCGGAATGGCTTTACGGCAGATGATTTCTCCGGTGGTGCACGTTCTCCATTACGTTTCTTTTCCACGCTGGCTAAAGGTGAAATCAAACAACCGACTGCGGCTTTCCAGAAACTGGCCGATGATATTGACCAATGGAAAGCAGCCGGTAAATCGAAGCAATACGATGCAGCGATTAAAGCCTCTTTTCTCAATGGCCTGAATGATTGCATCAAGCAAGTTATGGCTCATTTTGAAGAGTATCCGTTATACAATTCAGCATTGATTATCCGCAAGCATATTTACACGCTTGGGATTCTCAATGATATTGATAATAAAATCAAGGAGTTGGCTGCCGAAGATAACCTGATGTTGCTGGCAGATACAACTCATCTGCTCAATCGTATCATAGACGATACAGATACGCCTTTTATTTATGAAAAAATTGGGGTTAAGATTGACCACTACATGATTGACGAGTTTCAGGATACCTCGGTCATGCAGTGGCAGAATTTTTCTCCGTTGATTCACGAAAGTCTGGCTCAGCAGGACTTTTCGTCCGAAAAGCTTTCCAATCTCATTGTGGGTGATGTCAAGCAAAGTATTTATCGCTGGAGAAGTTCCGACTGGAAGTTGCTTGACCAACAGCTTGGACGTGAGTTTAGCGGACAAATGCACGATAAGGTGCTCGGTACCAACTGGCGGAGTTGTCCGGCTATCGTCGGCTTCAATAATGCGTTTTTTACTGTTGCCTCGAGGGCTTTACAGTTGAAATTTAATGATGAGGTTCCTGATAGCCTAAAGAGTGATAAACGACTTGTTCCTTATCTAACCAAAATCTGTGAGGCATACAAAGACGTTTATCAACAGGTTCCCGATAAGAAGAAAGAGCAGGTCGGTCATGTCCGCTTTAACTTTATTGATACATCAGAAATCAAAGAGTGGAAAGATGAGGCAATAGCCCAACTGCCTAAAGTGATCGAGGAGTGGCAGGACAAAGGCTATTCGTTGCGCGATATGGCCGTACTCGTCCGTACCAAAGATGAAGGGAGCCGGGTGGCAGAGCGTCTGCTCCAATACAAGCAGGAACAATCCAATCCGAAATACCGTTTCGATGTCATATCAGATGAAGCCTTGTATGTGAAAAACGCTCCGATTGTCAAACTTATACTGGCTATCCTGAATTACCTGCGCAAGCCAACAGATGAGAATCTGAAACGCATGGCATTGATGGAATATGCCATCTGGATGAATCCGGGAATAGATGCCGCCGATGACTTTTTTAAAAATAACGGAGGTGAGGCTGATTTTCCACAGGAGGTTAAAGTTGAACTGAAAGAGGTCGTAGGATTGCCATTATACGAAATGTGTGAGCGCTTGGTGGCCTTGTTTATGCAATCGGGAAATGATTCGGATAATGTCTTTTTGCAGGCCTTTCAGGATATGGTGCTTGACTTCAGCGGACGAAAATCGGCTGACCTGATTGCCTTTCTCGATTGGTGGCAGGAGAGTGGAGTGAAGAAGACTATCTCTACGCCCGATTCTCAGGATGCTATTCGTATCATGACCATTCACAAATCAAAAGGATTGGGTTTTAAAGCGGTTTTGATTCCATTCTGTGACTGGGAAATTGACCAAAAGCCTAACAATATATTGTGGTGCGAGCCAAAAGTAGCTCCGTTTGATGAAATTCCGTTATTGCCAATTCCATATAATAAATCGCTTGCCGATTCCATTTTTGCCTTTGAATATTTTGAAGAGAAAATCCATTCCTATATTGATAACCTGAATGTCGCCTATGTCGCCTTTACCCGGGCTAAAGAGGAGATGGTCGCTTTTTGTCCCAAATCGGAAAAAGCGGAGACCAAGCGATTGGGCGGTGTGCTCCATTTCTGTATAAATCACTCTTCTGAATACATGATGGAAGATGATTCGGAACGGGAGTTTATTTCCCTCAATTCAAATTATTCGGAAGAGCAATTGGCTTATGAGGATGGTGTGGGATGGAAGCCCCAAATCAAGACGGAAACAAAGTCCGGTGAGCAGAAAATGGCCAACTATCGCTCCGTGAATCCGGATGGGAGGTTGCAGCTACGTTTGAGAAACCGGGATTTCTTTGCCGGAACGGAAGAGCGTCGTTATGGTAATCTGATGCACGATATCCTGAGCCGCATTGTGGTGATAGATGATGTGGAGGATGCAGTGCAGGAACTTGTGTTTGCCGGAGAGATTACAACAGAAAAGGGAGCTGAGATTACAGCGCATCTATATGACCTACTGGATAATCCGGAAATTGCACCCTGGTTTTCACCGGAAGCAGCGGTGAAAAATGAAGTGCAAATCTTACAGCCCGATGGGGCTTTTTACCGACCTGACCGCGTAGTTATTAATGGTAACCAGGTGATTGTGGTTGATTTTAAATTCGGAACGCGAAAAGATAAAAAATACCACAAGCAGGTGTCGCGTTACATGTCTTTAATCAGCCAGATGAAATACGAAAGCGTAAAAGGATATCTCTGGTTTGTGGAGTTGGGAGAGGTCGAAGAGGTGTGAAATAACAAATCCAAAGCCTGTGGACTTTGGATTTGTTATATCTGAAAAGGAATTAGCCGTGGTAAAATTCTTCATTTCGATGCCACTTCAGTGCGCCTGAAGGGCAGGCTTCTACCTGTTTGATGATTTCGGCGGTAGTGGCTCCTTGTGGATTTATCCAGGGTGAATTCCCATTATTGAAAACGGATGGAAGGCCGTTCAGACACATTCCGGAGTGAACGCAGAGGCTGGGTTGCCAGACAACGGTAATTTCTCCGTTTGAGTAATACTTTTTCATGTTCATGGTTTGAGATTTTGGGATTAACAACTGTGCATATCTGTTACTACAACAAAACAAACGATGAAAAAGTAGGAAGGAAAATCAACTTTTTTTGATGGGATAGACTAAAAACAGCATTTTTAGTGAACAAAAAAGCCGGTTGTGATTCACAACCGGCTTTTGCATATATAATTCAGGAATGAATTATTTTACTTTAGCGTAGCCATATACTGCGCGAGCGCCCAATTCTTCTTCGATGCGAAGCAATTGGTTGTATTTAGCCATACGGTCAGAACGGCTCAAAGAACCGGTTTTGATTTGACCAGAGTTTGTAGCTACAGCGATGTCTGCGATAGTAGCATCTTCAGTTTCACCTGAACGGTGAGAAGTTACTGAAGTGTAACCAGCACGGTGAGCCATTTCGATAGCGTCCAAAGTTTCAGTCAAAGTACCGATTTGGTTAACTTTGATCAGGATTGAGTTAGCAGCGCCAAGCTCGATACCTTTTTTCAGGTACTCAACGTTAGTTACGAACAAGTCGTCACCAACCAATTGACATTTGTCACCCAATTTCTGAGTCAATGCAACCCATCCGTCCCAGTCGTTTTCGCACATACCGTCTTCGATAGAGTCGATAGGGAATTTTTCAACCAAAGAAGCAAGGAATTCTACTTGCTCTGCAGAAGTACGTTTTGCACCTTCAGCGCCTTCGAATTTAGCGTAGTTGTAGATACCGTCTTTGTAGAACTCAGAAGAAGCACAGTCAAGAGCGATAGATACATCACCGCCATCTTCTTTACGACCTGGTTTGTAACCAGCGTTTTTGATGGCCAGGATGATGCTGTTCAATGCATCTTCAGTACCGTCCAATGCAGGAGCGAAACCACCTTCGTCACCTACAGCAGTGCTCAGGTTACGGTCGTGAAGTACTTTTTTCAATGAGTGGAATACCTCAGCACCCATACGAAGACCTTCACGGAATGATTTAGCACCTACAGGGCGAATCATGAATTCCTGGAATGCGATAGGAGCGTCAGAGTGAGAACCACCGTTGATGATGTTCATCATAGGAACCGGAAGAACTACAGTGTTAGTTCCGCCGATGTAACGGTACAATGGGATATCGAGGTAGTTAGCAGCCGCTTTAGCAACAGCCAAAGAAACACCTAACAATGCGTTAGCACCTAAGTTAGATTTAGTTTTAGTACCGTCAAGATCGAGCAATTTAGCGTCGATGTCAGTTTGTTGCAATGCGCTCATACCAGCCAATGCAGGTGCGATTACAGTGTTGATGTTTTCAACAGCTTTCAAAACACCTTTACCCAGGTAACGTTTTTTGTCACCGTCACGAAGCTCAAGAGCTTCGTTTTCACCTGTAGAAGCACCAGAAGGTACACCTGCACGGCCAACGATACCTGATTCCAAAATTACATCAACCTCTACGGTTGGGTTACCGCGAGAGTCCAAAATTTCACGTCCAACGATTTTTGCGATTTTCATAATTGTATAATTGATTAATGAAATAAAAACCAAGCGTTTTGAGGGCAAAAACGGATGCCCGGAATGAATCTAATACCCTGAAAAATCAATATGAAACAAATTTGAAAAGAGTGTTTACAAATTGCTCTTGATTTTCACATTTCAAAGATAGACATTATTCTTTTTTGCGTCCAATTCATTTATAGTACGAGGCTGTAGTTTAATGGATTTTAACCTCGGATTTGGCTAAATGCAATGTCTGAGTAGCAATTTTCAATACTTGTATTTGTTCACTCCCGTACCATCCTGCAAAAGCCCGTTAAGGTTGCATGGGGTTCAATAGAGATGGTTGCCATTTGTACATCCCCGTTGATTTGAGCCGATTCGGTGAGGATTAAGAGTTTCTTAACGAGAGCATTGCCATTCAGTGTTCCCGAGATTTCCGCATTTTCACAAATTATATCTCCGGTCACCACACCTTTGGGACCGATAATGATTTTATTCCCGGAGGTGACATTTCCCGTGATTTCCCCGTCAATCCGGATATCCGTTGAGGTGATCAGGTCACCTGTGATCTTTGTGTCCTGGGCGATGGTATTGTGGGAGCTGCCGGTGGAAATATTCTCTTTTGACATGACAAAACAAGTGGCTAAAGCGGTTATATTTTGTGATTTGCGTAAATTTGCAGGCAAAAATACGAATATTTTGTTGATTGACTGAGTTTTGTCTCTGTAAGAAGCTGTAAACTGACGTTTTAGGTAACTACGAAGTAAAATGAAAGCCTCGGTTCGTAAATGCTTTTCAAATTAAATCCCGAAAAAATTCCCGATGAAAACATCCATTCAAATAGATAATATCCGCTTTTATGCCTATCACGGGGTGATGGAGCAGGAGCAGATTGTCGGCAACCATTTTACCGTTTCGATACTGCTCGAAGCTGATGTGGTGAAAGCGACCGCGACGGATGAGCTGGACGAAACCATTTCTTATGCAGATGTGTGTGATGTTGTGAAAGAAGAAATGGAAATTCCTTCGAAATTGCTGGAGCATGTTGCCGGTAGGATTTACCGCAGGTTGCGTTCTACGTTTCCTAAAATAACGGCTTTGGAGGTAAAAGTCTATAAACTGAATCCTCCCGGATGTGGTGAAGCGGAACGTGCCGGAGTGATTCTACGCGATTAATCATTTTCATACCGTTCAACGCAGCTATTACAAGGTATTTTAAGAGTAATTCTGCGTTAATTTTCCCCAAAAGAAGTAGCTTTGCAGCCTAATTCAGTATAGCAAAGCTTAATGACACAACAGACAAAATATATTCTGCTTTCGTTATTCCTCCTTCTTTTACTTTCCACACAAGCACAGAAAGCAATCGGACCTTTGTCGCAGAAGCCGGAGCAGTCCGCTGCACCGAAGACGGCAACGGATTCGGTTGCGTTGCCAAAAGCCGATTCAGCCAAAACCGTAAACCTCAAAGATTCCCTCAAAGCCAAAAAATCGAAGAAGGCTCTCGATGCCACTGTTCAGTATCAGGCGACTGACTCTGTCGTGTTTATGGGAACCAATTATGCCAAAATGTACGGTGATAGTAAGGTAAACTATAAAGAGATTGAGCTGAAAGCCGACTATATCCAGATGAACATGGATAGCAGCATTGTCTATGCCCAGGGACGGAAGGATACCGCCGGAAAAATGGTCGGAGAGCCTATTTTTAAGGAAAAAAGCAACGAGTACAACTCGAAGACGATGCGCTATAACTTCAAGACGAAGAAAGGGTATATTACCAGTGTCGTTACTCAGCAGGGTGAAGGTTACGTTGTGGGGGGCAAAACCAAAAAGACAGAAGGTGATGATCTTTTCATGACCGACTGTAAATACACCACCTGTGACGAACATGACCATCCGCACTTCTATTTCCAGTTAACAAAAGCGAAAGTACGTCCAAAGAGGAATGTGGTGACCGGTCCGGCTTATCTTGTTCTTGAAGATGTACCGCTGCCGTTGGCTATTCCGTTTGGATTTTTCCCCTTTACAGAAAAATATTCGTCAGGAATTTTGATGCCATCTTATGGTGAGGAGCTTACCCGTGGATTCTACCTGAAAGATGGTGGATATTATTTTGCCATAAATGATTACGCTGATATGGCGGTCAGAGGGGAAATTTATACCAAAGGCTCCTGGGGGCTGAGTTCAACCTCGACTTACACGAAAAAATACAAATTCAGCGGGAACTTTAATGCTTCCTACCGGATGACTGTGACTGGTGAGAAGGGGCAATCGGACTATAACAAATCGAAAGACTTCAGCCTGACCTGGTCTCATTCGCAGGATGCAAAGGCCAATCCCAATATGACCTTTTCGGCCAGTGTGAACTTTGCGACATCGAGTTATGCCCGTCATGACCTTTCCAGCTACTACAATGCCCAGGCATTTACCCAAAACAATAAAAGTTCGAGTGTGAACCTTTCCTGGCGTAATCCGCGCTTTCCATTGACGTTCAATACTTCGATGAATATCAACCAGCGTTCGAGCGACTCGTCCATCTCTGTTTCGTTACCCAACCTGTCGATAGCCACCAGCAACCGCATTTATCCTTTTAAAAGAAAGGAGATGATAGGCAAAGAGCGCTGGTACGAAAAGATCGGCTTGACCTATTCCGGACAATTGGCCAATAGCATTGACACCAAGGAGGATAAATTGTTCAATTCCAACCTGATTAAAGACTGGCGAAACGGGATGCAACACTCCATTCCGGTTTCAGCGACCTTCAACCTGCTGAAATATATCAACGTGACCCCGTCATTCAACTACCGGGAAAGCTGGTTTACCAACCGGATCATGAGGTCATGGGATGAGATGAATAATAAAGAGCTGCAAGATACCATCTGGGGATTCAACCGGATGTACAATTACAGTACTAGTGTAAGTGCTTCGACTAAACTCTATGGATTCTATACACCGATGCCGTTTCTGTTTGGCCGGAAAATTCAGGTGATCCGCCATGTTTTTACACCTAGTCTTTCGTTTAATTACTCACCGGATTTCCAAAACAACCGTAGCTTCTGGACCAGTTATTATAATTCGCAGACAAAGGCTAATGTCTATTATTCTCCTTATCAGGGAGGGTTGTATTATTCGGCACCCGGAACAACGAACGGATCGGTTTCATTTAACATGACCAATAATCTGGAGATGAAAGTCCGTTCAAACCGTGACTCCAGCGGCGTAAAAAAGATCAGTCTGATTGATAACTTTACCACCGGTATCAGCTATAACCTGGCTGCTGACTCCATGAACTGGAGCGATGTCAATGCCAGCATCCGGATGAAACTGACCAAAGGTTTTTCACTGAATCTGAGTGGCGCTTTTGATACCTATACTTATAAATTGGACAAAAACGGCAATCCGGTAAAAGTCAATGTAACCCGTTGGGAAAAATACCATTCTTTTGGGTTAGGTCGCCTGATGAGTACCGGAACCTCATTTTCCTATACCTTAAATAACGAGACTTTCAATAAACTTTTCGGTGGAAAAGAGGAGGGTAAAGACAAAGATGGGAAAAAAGATAAGAAACCGGAGACTCAGCCTGACCAGAATCCTGAGTCTGATAATCTGGCCGGAGACCGAGACCCCAATAAGAAAAAAGAGGAGAAACCTACTGCCTCCTTCGATAAAGACGGATATATGTTGTGGAGCGTGCCCTGGAGTTTATCTTTTAACTACTCCATGCGCTACGGATATAGTACCTTCAATAAGGAAAAACTAGAGTATAATCACAAAATCACCCATAACCTCGGCTTTTCCGGAAACATTACACTTACTCCCGGTTGGGTCTTTAATATGTCGAGCAGTTACGACTTTGATACGCATAAGATTTCCTATACCAATATCAACTTCTCCCGCGACTTACACTGTTGGCAAGCGACTGCCGGGGTAGTTCCCTTTGGCGCTTACCGGAGTTTCAATGTTACCATCAGCGTGAAATCGTCCCTGCTGAAAGATGTAAAATACGATAAACGAGGAAACTCGTACGACGCAATTCCTTGGTATTAATTCGTTTTTAAATAGAATAAAACCGGTAGATTTTATCCAAACAGAATGGAAAAATCTACCGGTTTTGTTTTGTCTTCAAGGATGGGCACTTCCACCAATTTCGCTTCCGGGTAATATTTACCTAACTGTTCCCGAAAAACAGATATCGTATCATCGGTTATTACCGGATTGGAAGCTCCGAAGTGGTTAAATACCATTCCAACCACATTTATCCCACGGTGTTTGCAGGCATCCAGCGAAAGCAGGGTGTGATTGATGCTGCCCAGTTTACCGCTGGTCACCAGAATCACCGGATAATTGCAATCTTTCAGGTAATCAATCAGCAATACCTCTTCATTCAGTGGCACCATCAGGCCACCGACACCTTCCACCAATACACATTCGTAACGGTTAGACAGTTCGGTTGTCGCAGCTTTCAGTTTGGCGGGATCGATTCTTGTCTGTTCCAGTTTTGCTGCCAGATGAGGAGAACAGGGTAGAGGAAAAACATACGGGCAAGTCAATCCTTCCTGGTCTTCAGGATATGTTTCTACGCCCATCATTTTTCGGTGAACCTGGATATCTTCCGATTGATTGATACATCCGGTCTGTGAAAGTTTTTGGGTGATAATGTTTATCCCTTTATCGTGTAAATATTTTGCTATTGCACCGGTGATAATGGTTTTACCGGCGTCGGTATCAATGCCGGTGATGAAGTAGGTTTTGTTTATGGAGTTAAAAGGAGTCATAAGTAGTTATTGGAGTTATATGAAGTTAGAGTGATTTTCGACAAACAAAATAATAGACCTGCCAGGTTAATATCACCTTTCCATTTTCAGAAAAAAATAGTCGGTAATTATGATTAAAATCGTGCAGTTTCTTTTTATTCCAGGCAAATGAACTATCTGTCGCCGTCACTCCAGTCTGTTGCAAATGCCTCAGTACCTCACCCGGCGAATCGAAATGCCGGATATGTGTCTCTTCAAATGCTTCCCTGATCTCAAAGGAATCACCAAGCATTTTCTGTAATTGCGACATGTCCGGATAAGGAAGTCCGGATCCAATCAGCGAACGGATTTCCTGAAAATTGGAAGGACCATAGGTATTGAAAATAAAGAAGCCTCCCGGCAACAATGCTTCATTTACCTTCTTGAAAAATCGGGGTAGATCAGTCATCCATTGAATGGCGGAAGCGGACATGATACAGTCAACTTCTGAAGGAAATGTTATCTGTTCGGCATCACCGGGTATAAATCGTAATGCTGTTTGTTCTTTTATCTGATCGGATAAGTCGGTATAATGCAGAGCCAACTCATCCACCAGATCATTCAGCCATAGGTCTTTTACTGTAACCTGTTTTACCAGTTCACGTGTCAGGAATCCCGTTCCGCAACCGATCTCCAGCAATGAATCGCACGAAGCAGGCAAATATTCACCGGCCTTTAGAGCGAGAGTCCCGGCAATAAGCTTCTGCACATCAGCTTGCTGTTCGTAAGTTTGCAGGCTTTTGGCAAAGCGGGATTTTATGAGTTGTTTGTTCATTTGTTTTTTTGATATTTGGCACACAGATGACACGGACTTAGACGGATTTTCACGGATTAGGAAAAATCCGTGAAAATCCGTGTTGCAAAGCGTCCGTGTCATCCGTGTGCTATATAATCACCATCCAATCCTTCATTTCAAAGAACGGATAATGCGGCATCTCCATTTCCACGATTTCAGTACGACTTTTCCAGTAACGCAATTGATTCTCCACAGGAAAAATCGCATCGTTTTTTCCGATAATCGCTTTATTCCATTTCAATTTACTGGTTGTATTTGCATGAAAATCAAAAGCCAGAATGGCAGCCAATTCCTCTTTTTGCTCATCCAAATCACGCTTAGGAGCTATAGCTGAGAACTCTTTCATCGCAGCTGCACTTCCTACCATCCGGCGTTGAAATTTCTGCATCGTTTGCGGATTGAGGTTGTCGTATGTTCCCTGAAAGATGGCACGGGGAATTCCCGTTTCATCATGTGCGGTCGTTGACGTTCCATTGATGGCAATGGCTCTGGTTATTGGTGAATTGCTATCTACGAGAACCTGCTCTGCCGCCCATACCCCGGTGGACCAACCCACCAGAATTACTTCATCGTACAATTGCCATTTCTCCAAATCATTCGTTTCCAACGAACGGTAATCAAAGCAGGTGCAGACATCCGCATCGTGTGACTCAATGTGAGTAGTCGGATTTCCATCCATCGCCCAACCGCTGAAAAAGAGGATCAGCTTGCGCTGACCGTTTATTTGCCAATGTGTTTGCATAATATTTCCGAGAATTGATGGATTTGCTCGTTAGAGATTGCGGCAGTCAGGGAAATGCGCAAGCGCTCTGTTCCTGCGGGAACGGTTGGCGGGCGAATGGGCAGCACAAAGAAGCCCTGTTTGCACAGATATTTTGAGAGTTGAAGCGTTTTGCTCATATCCCGAATGATGATGGGTACAATGTTACTCTCTCCGGCAGTTTCCAATCCGCAAGCGAGAATCGTTTCCCGCAATGCGTTTGATATTTCGGATAAATGAGCCCGTTCGTTTTTCATCGCAGTAAGTCGCTGCATCACGAAGTTCGTCCACTTTACCGACCAGGGCGGCAAGCCCGTGGTAAAAATCAACGTCCGCATCGTGTTCACCAGATACTCTTTGAGAATCTGATTGCAGGCTACGAAAGCTCCCTGCGAAGCAATCGCTTTGCCGAAAGTGCCCACCAGTAAATCGATTTTACCCAACAGGCCAAACTCTTCAATGCATCCTAATCCGGTTTCACCGCGAACGCCCAGCGCGTGGGCTTCATCAACATACAACAAAGCATTGTAACGTTCCTTGATTTCTACTAACCGCTGCAAGTCTGCCAAATCTCCGTCCATGCTGAAAATGGATTCGGTGACGATGAAAACGTGTTCGTATTCATTCCGTTCCTTCACCAGAATCTTTTCCAGACGTTCCAGATCATTGTGAGGAAAACGGATGCATTTAGCTGCCGACAAGCGTATCCCGTCGATAATGCTGGCGTGCACCAGTTTGTCGGCAAGGATCAGGTCTTTGCTTCCGGCCAAAGCAGGCAGGATCCCCATATTGGCGTGGTAGCCGCTGTTGAAAACCAACGCTGCTTCGGTTTTATAAAGCGTAGCGAGCGTTTCTTCCAGTTCCTGATAGGCGGAGTGGTTGCCGGTCAGCAAGCGCGATGAACAGGCGCTACCGGGAAAGAATCCGTTTTCGGTTTGTGCTTCCGTTTGCAGGAATTCTTGCCAGAGTGTTTGGTCGGCTCCCAACCCGAGATAATCGTTGGAGGAGAGATTGACCATATCGTTTCCCTGAAATCCGATGCGTTCAGCGTGCAACGTAATGTCGCGCAATTGGCGCAGGTTACCCGATTGGCGTAGGGATTCCAGGTGTTGTTTGTATTTTTCCATAATCATATTGTTGGCACACGGATAACACGGATTTAGACGGATGACCACGGATTTTTTCTTATCCGTGAATATCCGTGTTGCGTAGCATCCGTGTCATCCGTGTTCCATTCTTATTGTATTCAATAACCCATTGGTTAATTTCGACAATTCATCATCCAAAATAATATACGGCGGCATGATATACACCAGTTTGCCAAACGGACGCACCCAGATGCCCTGATCAACAAACGCGGCCTGCATACGGGCCATGTTCACCGGTTCTTTCATTTCGATCACACCGATCGCACCCAGTACACGTACATCGGCTACATTTTCAAATGCCATTGCAGGAGCCAGCTCTAGTTGCATTTGCGCTTCGATGCGACCGATATTCGCTTGCCAATTGCTGTTTATCAGCAGATCAAAGGAGGCATTCGCCGCAGCACAAGCCAATGGATTTCCCATAAAGGTAGGACCGTGCATAAAGACTCCCGCTTCGCCCCGTGAGATGGTCAATGCCACCTCTTTGCTTGCCAGCGTGGCGGCAAAACTCATGTAGCCTCCCGTAATGGCTTTCCCGATGGTCATGATATCGGGCTGCACATTCGCATGGTGACAGGCAAAGAGTTTTCCGGTTCGGCCAAAGCCGGTCGCGATTTCATCAAAGATCAACAGGATATCCAGCTCTTTGCATAACCTGGAAAGTTCCACCAGATATTGCGGATGGTAGAAACGCATCCCTCCGGCTCCCTGTACAATCGGTTCGAGGATAACAGCAGCGATTTCCCCGCGATGTTTTTGCAATAAAGCGTGCATCGGCTGGAAATCTTCCGGATTCCATTCCCCACCGAATTTACAAGTAGGGGCTGGAGCAAAGTAGTGTACCGGCAATGACGTACCAAACAATCCGTGCATCCCCGTTACCGGATCGCACACTGACATCGCATTCCACGTATCACCGTGATAACCGGAACGAATGGTCGCGAACTTGCATTTTTCTTTTTTGCCCAGGGCATGCTGGTACTGGATCGCCATCTTCATGGCCACCTCCACCGATACCGAACCCGAATCGCTGTAAAAGATATGTTTCAGGTTGTGCGGAACGATGGACAAGAGCTTTTCAGCCAGTGATATGGCCGGTTCGTGCGTCAATCCGCCAAACATGATGTGTGACATCCGTTTCAACTGCCCTTCGATGGCGCAGTTCATCACCGGATGATTGTATCCGTGGATACAAGCCCACCACGATGACATGCCATCTATGAGGCGGCGACCGTCTTCCAGTTCGATATATACCCCATTCGCAGAGCGGACAGGATAAACAGGTAACGGATCAATCATTGACGTGTAGGGATGCCAGATATGCTTCCGGTCGAGTGCGAGCCGTTGCTGTAGTTCAGTTTCAACGATTGACATCAAATCCTGCGGTTTTAAAATCTTCGATATCTTGTTTCATTCCTTTGCTGCCGATGGTGGTCAGCAGGTCGCCGATCAATGCCGCATTGATCCCGGCTTTTAACGCTTTGTTCTGGATATGAACAATCAGGTTACGTCCTCCGGCAAAGCGGATCAGCGCTTTCGGATTCACGAATCGGAACACGGCAATGGTGGTCAGAATCTCTTCGTCAGTAAGTGGGGACTGGTTTTCGAGTTTGGTACCTTCTATGGGATTGAGGATGTTGAGCGGAATGGATTCTACCTCCAGCTCTTGTAGGGTGAGCGCCATCTCTACCCGTTGCGCCATCGTTTCACCCATACCGATGATACCGCCGGAGCAGATCCCCATGCCGAGGTCGCGGGCAATCCGGATGGTTTCGATTTTTTCTTCAGAGGTGTGGGTAGAGCAAAGTTCGGAGAAGAAGGACGGAGCCGTTTCGATATTACAGTGGTAGTTTTTGACACCGGTATCGAGCAGTTTTTGCATCTTTTCCCGATCGAGTAGCCCCATGGAAGCGCAAAGTTCGAGCTTCGGAGTCTCTTTCTTCAGATCAGAGTAAATCTTGCAAAGTTTGTCGAGATGATGATGGGAAATAGCGCGGCCGCTGGTGACGAGGGAGAATTTGTGGGCGCCTGCCGCTTCGTTGTGTTTGGCCTGTTGGAAAGCCTCTTGCGGGTTGACCAGGTCGTAAACCTGAATGTTGGTCTGGTGGTGAGCCGACTGCGAGCACCATTTGCAGTCTTCGGAGCATTTGCCTGATTTGGCGTTGAGGATGGTGCACAGGTCCATTTTATTTCCGCAGAAATGTTCGCGGATGCGGTTGGCCGCCGCGTAAAGTGCTTCATTTTCGGCATGCAGAGCCAGCCAAAGAGCTTCCTCTTCGGTGAGTCGTTCGCCGCATAGCACTTTCTCTTCGAGTTGAGAAACTGTTAGCATTTGTTTTTTGATTGATTTGGTTTTTGGTAGGAATCCGGAGGACACGGAGGCCGTGCATTCCGACATAATCACCTCATAATGACGGGACACGAAGATGGCATACCCCTTTCTCGACCAGCGTCGGAAATGGAGTCGTTTTCTTTTGTTGAATTGTGTCTGTTTGAACATGTTGAGGTATTTTTGCGGGGCAAAGATAGGAATAATATGCACACGGTTGAAAATTCATGGCACACGGATGACGAGATAAGCACACGGATAACACGGATGCAAGCAACACGGATTTTCACGGATAAGAAAAAGGAATCCGTGGTTATCCGTCAAAATCCGTGTCATCCGTGTGCTATAAATTATTTCTTCTCCTCCAGCCCCTTGATATAATCAATAAAGTATAATTCAAACTTCTTTAGCTGATTCATCTCGAACTTTGGATTAGGCTTATACCATTTGAATTTTCGGAAGTAAGTATTCAGGGCTTCATCTTTAAAGATATACCCATGACGGGCATAGACTTCATTACGCATTAGACGTAATGTCGGTTTGGTATATTTGTATTCAAAAGAAAATTCGCCTCTCCCTTCCTTATACGGGTTTGTTGAAATGGTATCATTATAAGCATAATATTTCCAAAATGGAAGTAGTGAAACACTGTATTGCTCACCCCAATCGGGATAGTAGTTTTTAAAAGAATAAACTATACTGTCATTATAAACCTGACGAGTCATGCCCGGACTCAGTTTATGTGTTCCATAGCCGGTGGTATCAACAAAACTTTGCGAAACCAGGTCCGAAAAGTCAAAAGTAATTTTACCGTCACCGATGGTCTCATGCCAGGTTCTTCCGGTTCCGATCAGGTAGCTGATTAATAATGTTCCGTCAGCGCTTCCTCCCCAATTGGCAACATAAGTATTCCAGATTAACAATGTTTCATTCGGTTTGAAATTGGTATCCCAGCAGTACCATCTTTCATAATTGACCTCTGCTGTATCTAACTCTTCGGTAATTTTTTGTGACAATGGTCTTACCTCGGTCTTTTTATTATTAATTTGACATGTAAAATGTCGCAGACTCTCAGAATCCTCCCCAACACATTCAAAGTAATCAGGAAAGCCCATAAAAACATATTGCTTCTCTCTACTGTAATTCTTGAACCAAAACAGACAGGTAACGATACAACTATCCTTTAGCATTTTCACTTTGACATCTTCCTTTGCCATCCTGATATACTTGTTTCTCATGATAGGGAAGACGTTTCCTCCTTGTGAACCTAAGTTGGTATCATCTGCAAAGATCAAAGTAATCTGGATAGTCAGTGTAAAGAGCAAGATGATTTTTTTCATAGTTTGTGTGTGATTATAAATACAATTATTCCGTGTCATCAGTGTGCCATAATCGACTCGGGCAACATCAATAAAAAAGGCAAAGCTTTCGAATAATCCAGTTGATCATACTCAATGCCCAATGCCCGAATGTTCTGGTAATAGGTGTTGTGATGTTCGTAGTAATATTGTTCACTCCGGATAAACCAGCTCTTTTCGCCCAATTTTTGTGCCAAGAACCACTTTTCTATCAGGCGGGCTGTACGACCGTTGCCATCATTCCACGGGTGGATTTTCACAAATACCAGATGTAGCATGGCGGCAAAGTAAAACACCTCGGCAATACTCATCTCCTGATTCAGCAACACCTCCAGATCGTGATAGAATTTCTGCATCTCACTTTCCACTTCAAACGGTGATGCAGCCACATATTCAATCTTTCCATCAGGCGTGATCACATACATGTTTTGTGTACGGAATTTCCCGTGTTGATGCTTCGATAGGATATGTTTACTTAGTAACTTGTGTACCTCTGCTATATTTTCCCGGCTTAGCTCGTGAGTTTTGGCAAAGGTGTAGGCATTGTAGAGGTCGTCAATCTTTTTGGTGTAATCGGGCAGAAACGCCACCCCAAACCGTTTGTGTTTGACATAAGAGTCCAGCTCAATATCTTCCCCCTCTATTTTGCTGGAATAGACGGATGCGACCGAAGTATAGAAGCTGAAGGCATCGGTAGATATTTCGGCATCTTCCAATTGGTCAAATCGTTCCTGTAAATCGGGATTGATTTGGGAGAGGTATTTGGGAAAAAGGGTAGTGGGGATGATTTGGAGATATAAAGTCATAGCTTAATTATTTACTTATCCTCAAATAATTCCATGTTTTGATTGAAATGCAAATATAGACAAACCAAAAAGACAGGGTGTTATATTGAGGTGCTTTTATGGAAAGATTTATTTGCACACAGATGCCACGGATGCTTCTCAGCTCGGATTTGTAAGGATAAGAAAAAGAAATCAGAGGTCATCCGTCAAAATCCGTGTTATCCGAGTGCCATAAACAGCGAAATTCCACCCATTTCATGCGTTTGCCCATAAAAACCGTGCGATGTTTAACCCTTTTACTGCGATCACGTACGGAAAGAGTACGATGTTTTTACACTTGATGTATGATTACTCAAACTCCTTGTTATCCCAATAAAAAAGGTGTAAAGTCGTGACGTAATTTATGGATTGGTATGCTTAGATGAGTTCCTCACGATAAATACCAACTTCCTGCCAAATTGCATAAATACCCAGATTTAACCCACATTTGCCCCACATAATATCCAGATATCCCCCACATCCTATAAGATATGTATTATATCTGGAAATAGTGTAAATTACATATCTGGTTATTCTGGATATTTATGTATTTATCTATGACCTGACCAATTAGGGAGAGTATTACTATTGTCCCGATCATAATCGAAGAAATATGATTTAAATTGACATTTTGTCAAAATATAAAAGCTCAAAAACAGTCCATTTTAGACGTTTGATCCTCTAGGGACACTCTAGAGATCCTCTAGGGATGCTCCAGAGACACACTAGTAACCAGGGTCTGTGGTAAACAATGGACAGAAACTATTATTTTGATATAAAACTACGGTTATTCCAACTAGTATGATAAAATCGTAATCTGGGATTCAATAAACATATTGAAGTGCCATCCATGTAGAATAAAAAAATCATTGCCTTTCCGCTTTGCTGCATCCAGACAATGATTTGTAAATTAACGATTTTCGTATTGCTCAGGAGAGCAGACTTTTTTATAATATTCTGATTTGTTCATCCATAAATTCCACTACCCCTGTCTCTAGGTTATAGAATGCACCAACGAGTCCTATCTCTCCGGCTTCAATCATCTCTTTGAGTACGGGGCTTTTAGCCATAATCTCTCTCATACTTTGCAATACATTTTGGTGTGAGACAGCGTCCACGAAAGTATTATCAGTCATTTGTGTATCGGGATAATGTAATTTCACCTTATCAATTGAGGACTGGAATTTATCCAATAACTGGGTAAGATGGCCCACCTTTGTACCCGAGCAGGCCCCGTAGGTAGCACCGCATTTGCTGTGTCCCAATACCAGGATCAGTTTGCTGCCCGTGATCTTGCAGGCATACTCCAGGCTACCAAGAATATCGTCATTAACAATGTTTCCGGCTATGCGAACGCTGAAAACATCGCCCAATCCCTGGTCGAAGATATGCTCAACCGTAGTGCGGCTATCCATACATCCAAGTATGATGGCAAAAGGAAACTGCCCGTCCTTGTAACTGTTGACTTGTTTCAGCAAGTCATGGTTGGCATTCAGGTTATTGATAAACCGTTGATTTCCATCCTTCAGGAATTGAAGCGCTTTGGCAGGCGTCATGGTAGCCTGTGTCTCGGCGGTATGATACTTCATGGGTTATGAGTTGTTTCAGAATAAATGATTCCCCGTATGATGGGGTTAGTTGTTTTTTATAATCAGGATAGAACTCTTATCCGACAGACCTTCGAATCGGTTTTCCATTACCTGTTTCCAGCTTTCAAAACTGATGATCATCAGGCACTGGCGCGGCAACAGGTTGTTCTCAAACGAATGGTTGCTGAACAGGGTGATGCGTTCCGGTGCCGTTTGTTTCATCTTATTCAACCGGCCATTATGTTCTTTGCTCTTTTGCATATACTGATTCAGGTCGATCAATGCAATAGTGGCATTGCTGTGTTGAAGCAGACGCTCGGCATAATCGAGCAGGAAGCTGTCGCTCTCGGTGATAAACGGAATGAGTACATGCTCAAGGTGTTCGAACTTGTTATTGAGAAATACACCCACCGGCACATCGCACCCTTTCATAATGCGGATGGTGCGGTCACCCAGTCCGGCAGTGTCATATAGCTTGTCGCGTCCGGTGATTTTACCATAGAGACGGTCAGGCATGATAAACGACGAGGTGAATCCAAGCACTTTCCCAAGCAGCGTTCCTTCGTAAATGGAAGGCCCAACGCCGATTAATAACAGGTCGAAGTCGTTTTGGTTCGCCGTATGGCTGATTTCCCGTTCAATATCCCCTGCGGCTTTAAACATGGTGGTGACAGGTAGGTCGAGCAGTTTGGCCTCGTGTTTAATCTGGCGGAAACTCTCCTTTTCAAACTCGTCGATGTTATGCGGGTTGAGGTCGTTACTTGGAGAAAGGTGCAATACGGTGATGTCCGACTGGTCAATCTCCTTACCGGTAAATCCCTGAGCCAGACGGATAAGCGGCTTTCCACTGTGTGGATTTCCTACAGCAAGCAATACTTTGTAATGCTCTTTCTGTCGGATATTTCGGGTTTGAGGTTTTTTCTTTTTCTCCGGGAAAATAAGGCCGATCAGGCTGAGTGCCGGACCCGTCATAAAGGTAGTAGTCAATGCCATCAGGATCATCATGGCAAATATTGTCGGACCCAGTACACCGAGGTCGTAACCGATATTGAGCACGACAAGCTCCATCAGTCCGCGGGTATTCATCAGGGCGCCGATGGTAAGGCTCTCGCGCCAGGTCTGTCCGACAAACTTTGCCGACAGTGCACTTCCCACAAACTTACCAACTACCGCTACCAGAATGATAAAACCGGTAACTTTCCAGAGATAAGGTTCGTTTAGGAGACCGATTTCAGTACGCAAACCGGTGAATACGAAGAATAGCGGTAACAAGAGCAGTAACGATATATCTTCCACCTTTTCCACAAAAATATTACGGAAAGAGATATTCGTAGGCATGATTACCCCGGCCACGAAAGCGCCGAAGAGGGCGTGGATACCAATGGTTTCGGTCGTATATGCCGAGATAAAGAGCATGATAAAGAAGATGCCCACTACCGGTTTGCTCAGGTATTCCTTATTGGTGTATTGCTCACCGAGGCGTTTGTAGAAAGGTCGTACAATCAGAAACATCACCAATACATAACCGACCGCCATAGCGATCGTGTAAAGCGCACTCAGCATACTGCCTGCTTTGACAACGGCAATCACAGCCGCCAGCAAACACCAGGCCGTGATATCATCGGCTGCGGCGCAGGTGATGACCATCGCACCGATTTTGGTTTTGGAAAGGCCGCGCTCCTGTACGATGCGGGCCAAAACCGGAAATGCCGTGATACTCATCGCAATTCCCAAAAAGAGGGCGAAGGAGAGGAATGAGGCATGCTCCGGAGCAAAATCCTTATAGATGTAGTAGGCCAGCCCCATACCGAGTGCAAATGGCAACACGATACTGGCGTGGCTGATGATAATCGCATTCTGGGCTTTATTCTTAAGTACCTTCAGGTCAAGCTCCATGCCCACGATAAACATGAAGAGCACCAATCCGATCTGACTCAGAAACTGAAGGTTTCCCAATGATGCCGCAGGGAAAATAAATTTGGATAATTCGGGAAAATGGTGGCCAAAAAATGAAGGCCCCAGGAATATACCGGCCAGAATCTCACCGATAACGGTCGGTTGGCCAATTTTCTGACAGATAAAAGCAAAGAAGCGGGCTACCACGATAATCACCACAATCTGAAGTAGTAGTATGGATAACGGGTGGGTGAGATTTTCAGTCAGCGTCTGCACCGCCATATCCCAGTGTGAAAGCATGGAGGAGGGCAGGGTATGAATAGGTCTGCCGGTTTCCAGTATTTTGCCGCTTGTCACTACATAATAAATCATCAACGAAAATCCCACGATAGTCGTGATGTAATAGAGAAGGTTTTTGTGTTGACGCATAGGCTTCTTTTTTTATTGGTTATATATATAAATATGGGGGTAAGTTGTTAGCTTACTCCCATTTTTGCGAAAATAGTAAGATTATTGCGGCTTTACAACCTTCTACCCCGGAAACAGCGCTATTTGTCTATTAAAAAGCCAATTCGCTTCGAATTCCTACATTTTTGTGCGGTTGAATATCACAATGTTACATAAACGTTTTAGAATCTTCCTGGGGTCAAATAGTAATTGTTATTGGGTCTCAGTTGATTACGTTTCTGGCACGATTGTTGCCGTTATTTAGGCAAATGAATAACGTATGCGAATTCCCTTTACAATAAATTCTTCCCTCGAAATCAGTAAGGATGGTGTCTGCTTTCTGAACCCCAAACGGGTGGAGCTGCTTAAAAGAGTTGCAACGACCGGCTCGATGCTTGCAGCTTCCAAAGAGATGGGAATGTCATACCAGCAGGCCTGGAACTTCATACAGCAAATGAATCTGTTGTCGCCTGTACCGTTGGTCATTCGCAAACGCGGTGGAACGAACGGGGGAGGAGCGGAGTTAACTAAATTCGGAATAGATATTATTTTCCGTTTTGACCGGTTGGTCGCTCAACATTCTGAGCAGACCCGAAAATTGGGAGAAGAACTGCTGCTGTGCATCTTCTGATTTTTCGTTTGCCTTGCGTTATCTTTTTTCCTTATAACGAATGGATTGGCACGCTGATGACACAGGTTGATTTCAAGAACGTAATACGTAAAACTTAAAACCCAAAGTTGTTTCTCCGGAGGAAATGATTTTCAGATAGATTCTTGAACTAAAAACAATTACGATTATGAACACAAGATTTTCCACAATAGGTACTATCCTGATTTTATTCTGTATGGTGAGCGGGACCATATTTGCTCAGGCTGTAAAAATCGGAGGCGAAATCCGTACCCGGACTGAAATGCGGGACGGATTTAAGTCTCCGGTAGTTGATTCAACGGATGCAGCATTGGTAACAAATTTGCGTACCCGGTTGAATTTGGCCTATACCTCCAATGTATTTAAAGCGAAGATAACCTTGCAGGATACCCGTACTTACGGACAAACGGCGCCGGGAACACAGGTTGCAACAACCACTACCACCACGACGTCAACCACAACTGCTGCGACGACTACCACCTCCGGTACTACCTACAAAAGCACTTCTACTTCCACAAGTACCTCGGCAACCAATGCGACCGGCATTTATGAGGCGTGGGGTGAATATTTGTTTGCACCGGGTATCTCCCTGGCAATGGGACGTCAGGCACTGGAGTATGACGATAAGCGGATATTTTCGGCCAGTAACTGGAGCAATACCGGTAATGCACATGACGTGTTGTTGATGAAATATACCACGACAAACTTCATTGCCCATCTTGGGAGTGCCTGGAACAACGGTAGTGATGTTCAGATAGAAACGGCTTATAAGACGACTTATAAAACAATGAATTACCTGTGGATGACCCGCAGCATAGGTAGCCTTGGCGCTTCAGCGCTTTGGGTAAATGAAGGTTTCCAAAGCATGACAAAAGCAAGCGCATTGCGATACCTGGCTTTCAGGAATACATTGGGAGGAAACCTTTGGTTTAATAATCCTGATTTTCCTGTAAATAGTTACCTGACCGGATACTACCAATATGGATACGATAATTCAACCTCATATAAGAAACTGGAAGGGTTCCTTCTTGCCGGAAAATTACAGGGGAAAATCAACAAAATGATTGCGTTGAATGTCGGGGAAGACTATTATTCCGGTTCAAGTGCAGCAACAGCATCGAACCGCAGCTATACTTTTAATAAATTGTATGGAACGAATCACTCCTTCAATGGCTCAATGGAATACTGGACAACACCGCCTGCTCAGGGGCTTTCGGACCTCTATTTCGGGATCGAGACCAAACCGTTGGAGAAATTAAAAGCTGATCTCACTTTCCACAAATTTGATTTGGCGAAACGTCCGTCTGCCGGTAATAAGGATTTAGGCTCTGAGCTTGACCTGACGGTTAATTATGATGTGTCTCCTGAGTTTTCTGTTCAGGGCGGTTACAGCACTTATTTCCTGACTGATGCGGTGAAAATAGCAAAAAAAATAACAACCAAAGTCGATACTCCTACCTGGGCTTACGTGATGCTGACATTTAAACCTGCATTTCTTAACGTGAAATAATGATCATCTAAATAAATACTGACTTATGAAACGAATCACATTATTACTTATAGCGGCATTAGCCATCCAACTAAGTGCTACTGCACAAAAAGTCCGTATTGCTGCGGCAGCTGATTTACGCTATGCGATGGACAAAGTTGTAGAACTTTACAAGCAAAAGAAGCCTGGTGCGGATATTCAAGTCACTTACGGTTCGTCGGGAAATGCATTTCAACAAATCTCAAATGGGGCGGAATACGAACTCTATTTTTCGGCAGATATCAGTTATCCGAAAAGACTAAAAGAATTAGGGTTTACAATTTCTAAACCGAAACTTTATGCAATCGGATACCTAACCCTTTGGAGTAACACCATTGACCTGAAAGCAGGTATGAATGCCGTGTTAGATTCTAAAGTTTCAAAAATCGCCATTGCTAATCCGGAGCATGCTCCGTATGGTAAACGTGCCGAAGAGTGTCTGAAGTATTATAAACTATATGATAAGATAAAAGAGAAGCTTATTTTGGGTGATAATATTTCACAAACGGCACAATACGTTACATCCGGTAATGCAGAAATCGGATTTATAGCCCTGTCACTTACATGTGCGCCGGCCATGAAAGGTAAAGGCAAATATCTTCTTATTGACAGTAAATCTCATTCTCCATTGAAGCAAGCTTTTGTAATGCTGAAACCAGCCAAAAATAATAAGTTAGCGTATGATTTTGCGAAATTTGTATCAATGCCTGATGCCCGTAATATATTTAAGAACTTTGGTTTTAGATTGCCAAGCGAAAAAGAATCAATTGTAGAATAATAAAGTAAAAGGATGACACAGATACTGCGGAGCACGGATTTTTATGGATTTTCTTTCTTATCTGTGTCCATCAGTTCAAATCTGTGTCATCTGTGTGCCAATCTTTTATTCTCAACAAAACAAGAAACATGATGTCTCCCGAATTTATCGAAACCCTGCTACTGACCGGTAAACTGGCCGGTGCTACGACACTGATATTATTTATCATCGGCATGCCGGTTGCATACTGGCTATCATTCAATCGCTTTCCGTTAAAGTCGGTGGTTGAGGCCTTGATCTGTATGCCGATGGTATTGCCCCCCACGGTGATGGGGTATTATCTGTTGGTAGCATTCAGCCCGCAACATGGTTTCGGCGGATTTCTGGAGAATCATTTCGATTTCAGGTTAGCCTTTACCTTCCAGGGAGTATTGGTGGCGAGTGTACTGTTTGGCTTGCCTTTTATGATTCAACCGCTGCAAAACGGATTGATGGCATTACCGGATAGCCTGCGTGAAGCCTCCTATACATTGGGAAAATCAAAAGTTACCACCTTCTTCCGGGTATTATTGCCCAATATCAAACCTTCTATTGTGACCGCAGTGGCCATGACCTTTGCCCACTGCATCGGAGAGTTCGGTATTGTGTTGATGGTCGGAGGCAATATGCCGGGAGAAACCCGGGTTGCCTCTATTGCTATTTATGACGAGGTGCAGGCGCTCAATTATGAAGTGGCGAATCAGTATGCATTCATCCTCTTTATTCTGTCGTTTGTATTGCTTACTATTATATATAGTGTGAATAAGAGGTTTCGATAACCTTCTTTCGGGAAAGGGTAAATTGTAAATGACTAAATTGTAAATGTAAATGATATACATAGATGTAGAACGCAAGATGCACACTTCCGAAGGCCCGCGAAAGCTGGAGGTTTGCTTAGAGATACCGACCAACGAACTGGTTTGTCTGTTCGGACGTTCCGGTTCGGGAAAAACAACGTTGCTCAGGATGGTGGCCGGATTGTTTCAGCCCGATAAGGGAATCATACGGATAGGTGAAACTACCGTATTTAATTCCTACAAAAAGGTAAATCTGGCGCCACAGAAACGTAATGTCGGTTTTATGTTTCAGGATTACGCCCTGTTTCCGAATATGACGGTAGAGGGAAATATCCATTTTGCCCTCGATAAAAAAGACTATAGCATGGCGGATGCCCTGATGGAAGCCTTTGATCTGGACAATCTACGTCGGCAAAAGCCCGGGAAACTCTCCGGGGGACAAAAACAGCGGGTAGCTTTGGCCCGTGCACTGGTTCGCCAGCCTGAGGTGTTGCTGCTTGATGAGCCTTTGTCGGCTTTAGACTATGAAATGCGACTCGCCCTACAGGATGAAATTGCCAAAGCCCATCATTTGATACAGGCAACCACGCTGATGGTAAGCCACGATAAAGATGAAATCCGTAGATTGGCAACCGGAATTATTAAAATTGACAATGTGAAAATAGAATCGGTTATTACTCCTACAAAATGGTAGAAAAAGCTTCTTTAATGTTACATTGTGATTGGTTTATTATTTGTTGGGCTGTCAATATGATTTTCTTGGTTTTTTTTTTATCTCTGACTCTCAGTTACTTAGGAAAAACTTTCGATAAAAAATGAAGCGCGTGTCCGGTTTGGCACGCGCTTTGTCTTTTCATAAGTGAAATCAATTCTTTACACAAGGTAGAAAACTAAATTTTTAAGGTTATGAGAAAGATTGCAATTTATGGAAAAGGTGGTATTGGTAAAAGTACAACTACTCAAAACACTGTAGCCGGTTTGGCTGAAATGGGAAAAAAAGTAATGGTTGTGGGTTGTGACCCTAAGGCTGACTCTACTCGTCTGCTTCTTCACGGTCTTGCTCAGAAAACCGTACTGGATACTCTTCGCGATGAAGGTGAAGATGTAGAATTGGATGATGTAATGAAAGAAGGATTCAAAAACACAAGCTGTGTGGAATCAGGTGGTCCTGAACCGGGTGTAGGTTGCGCTGGTCGTGGTATCATCACTTCAATCAACTTGCTTGAGCAGTTGGGCGCTTACGATGATGACAAAAAACTGGATTATGTATTCTATGATGTATTGGGTGACGTTGTATGTGGTGGTTTCGCAATGCCGATCCGCGACGGTAAAGCTCAGGAAGTTTACATCGTATGTTCAGGTGAGATGATGGCAATGTATGCTGCAAACAACATCTGTAAATCAATCGCTAAATTCGGCAAAGTAGGTGATGTTCGTCTGGGTGGTTTGATTTGTAACTCCCGTAAAGTGGACAACGAAGCTAACATGATTATAGAGTTCGCTAAAAGACTGGGTACTCAAATGATTCACTTCGTTCCTCGTGACAACATGGTTCAGCACGCTGAAATCAACCGTCAGACTGTAATTGACTACGCTCCTGAACACGCACAAGCTGACGAATATCGTGCTTTGGCAACTAAAATTAATTCAAACACCATGCACGTAATTCCTAACCCGCTTTCAATCCAGGAACTGGAAGACCTGTTGATCGGCTTCGGAATTATGAACTAATTATATTCATCATGTCAATCGCCCGGGGCTAGCCGATGGCCCCGTCCTGATTGGCTGATCATCCTCACAAGAATAATCAATCGTCTTACTGAAGCTTTTTACTGCTGTGTTATAGGATTCATCACGGCCTGGAATTGTATTGAGTTTCGGGATAAAATAAAAGACCGGTTAATGGGGACCCAATCTATTACTAATTAAAAGAAAAGGAGACAATTACATGTATTTATTAAGAGCTATCGTTCGTCCGGAGAAGTCACCAGCAGTAATGAAAGCATTGTTTAATGCAGGCTTTCCGGCAGTAACAAAATTATCAGTTTTCGGTCGTGGTAAACAGCGTGGTTTGAAAGTAGGAGATGTTACTTACGATGAACTTCCTAAAGAGATGCTGATGATCGTAATCAAAGAAAGCGACAAGGATTTTGTGGTAGAGACCATCTTAGGGGCTGCCCGTTCCGGTGATAAAGGACAATTCGGAGACGGTAAGATCTTCGTTACTCCGGTAGAGGAATCTTACACTATCTCAAGTGGTAAAAGAGATTAATTAATCCGAAGCAAAGAGGATGCGGACCGGCAGCATCCAGGCTATCCGCTCACTCTTAGCTTTACAAACTCAATTAGATTATGAAATTAATTCTTGCTATCATACGAATTGCCAAAATGACTGAAACCAAACAATTGCTATCTGATGCGGGACTTCCTTCATTTACAGCAATGTCGGTATTAGGTCGTGGAAAAGGCCACGGTGACCTTGAAAAAGTTATCGAAGCAACTGACCCTGAATATCGTGAACTGATCCAAACCGCTCCCCGTCTCAAATCAAAAAGAATGATCACTCTGGTGGTTACTGATGAGAAAAAAGACCTTGCGGTAGAAACATTGATGAAAGCCAACAATTCCGGTAAAAGCGGTGACGGAAAAATCTTTGTTATCGATACTGCTGATTCAATTCGTGTGCGTACCGCTGAAACGGGAGACATCACACTCGACTAATCATTATTTCAAGTCATCGGTTGAAGGTTACTTTTAAATGTATCCCGCTTCTTTCAGCTAAACCAAAAAGAAATCAGGCCAAAAGCGCATCAACCGAACCATTCATTTTAACATAGGAGACTTTGTTGTGGAAAAAGAAATTAAAGATAAAGGTTTCAATGTCGAAGAACTGAAAACCTTCAAAGAAAAGGTATTGAGCAAATACCCTAAAAAAGTCGCTCGGAAGCGGGATAAAGCTATCTTAGTAAATGACCCTGATACTATTCCCGAAATTCAGGCAAACGTTCGTACAGTTCCGGGTTCTATCACTCAGCGCGGATGTACATACGCAGGATGTAAAGGGGTGGTACTTGGACCGACCCGCGACATCATCAACATTACTCACGGTCCTATCGGTTGCGGTTTCTACTCGTGGTTGACCCGTCGTAACCAGACTAAGCCAATGACCGAGCAAGAGGAAAACTTCATCACTTACTGTTTCTCAACCGATATGCAGGATTCTAACATCGTTTTCGGTGGTGAAGAAAAACTCAAACAGGCGATCCGTGAAGCTTACGAACTGTTCCATCCGAAAGCAATCGCAATCTTCTCTACCTGTCCGGTTGGTTTGATCGGTGACGACGTTCACCGTGTCGCCCGCCACATGAAAGAAGAGATCGGTGAGGACAAAATCAACATCTTCGGATTCTCTTGCGAAGGTTACCGTGGAGTATCACAGTCAGCCGGTCACCACATTGCCAACAACGGTTTGTTCAAAAACCTGATCGGTCGTGATGACGAAGTAAGAGGAAGCCTCAAATATCGCGTTAACCTTTTGGGTGAATATAACATCGGTGGTGACGCATTCGAATTGGAAAGAGTATTCGAAAAATGTGGAATCAACCTGATTTCTACATTCTCTGGTAACTCTACCATTCAGTCATTCGAAAATGCACACACTGCTGACCTGAACATGGTAATGTGCCACCGTTCGATCAACTATGTGGCTGAGATGATGGAAACTGCTTTCGGTATTCCATGGATTAAAGTTCAGCCAATCGGTGCCGGTTCTACTGCAAAAATGCTTCGCAAAATTGCTGAGTACTTCGGTGACCAGGAGCTGAAAGACAAAGTGGAAGAGGTAATCGCAGACGAAATGGTAGAAGTGGAAGCAGCCCGTCTTAAAGCTTTGGCTAAAACCAAAGGCAAAACAGCGATGCTCTTCGTGGGTGGATCACGCGCTCACCACTACCAGGATCTGTTCGAAGAGCTGGGTATGACTACGCTTTCAGCAGGTTACGAGTTCGGACACCGTGACGACTACGAAGGCCGCCGAGTCATCCCGACTATCAAAATCGACGCAGACAGCCGTAACATCGAAGAGATTACAGTTGATAAAGATCCAACTCGCTACAACCCTCGCAAAACTGAAGAGGAATTGGCAGCACTCGATGCAAACGGAATGGACTTCACCGAATACGAAGGTATGATGAAGCAAATGCAGAAAGGTACCCTGGTAATCGACGACCTCAGCCACTACGAGATGGAAAAACTGATCGAGCTCTACAAACCCGATGTGTTCTGCGCCGGTATCAAAGAAAAATACTGCGTACAAAAAATGGGTGTGCCTTTGAAACAGCTTCACAGCTACGATTACGGCGGTCCTTACGCCGGATTCAAAGGGGCTATCAACTTCTACACCGATATCGAAATGATCGCTTGTACCACCATCTGGAAAGAGGTGAAAGCACCTTGGGAAAGCGAAGCAATTGTAGAAGCAGAATATATGTATAACTAACCAGTGATACATTTTACCTGAAGCTTTTTTTCTGACATAGATTCTCTTTCTGCCTCTCCCTCTCCCTGAAGGAGGGGGACGAGCGGAGGAGAACAGAGAATTACACAGGAATGTAAAACGCAAAACTTCAAAATCATGTTACTACGACATACGACCGCAAAAGAAATAGACAGACAAGCGTTGACCATCAACCCGGCTAAGACTTGTCAACCAGTAGGCGCCATGTATGCAGCGCTCGGTATTCACGGATGTTTGCCTCACAGCCACGGTTCTCAGGGATGTTGTTCTTACCACAGAAGTGCTTTGACCCGTCACTTCAAAGAACCGGTGGTTGCTTCTACTTCTTCATTCTCTGAAGGCTCATCTGTATTCGGTGGTTTATCCAACCTTGTTTCAGCAATCGAAACCATCTTCAGCGTTTACGATCCTGAAGTGGTAGCTGTTCACACGACCTGTCTTTCCGAAACTATCGGTGATGACATGACTCAGATCATCGCTAAAGCTTATGAAGACGGTAAAGTGCCTGATGGTAAGAAAGTAATCTACTGTAACACCCCAAGTTACGTGGGAACACACGTTACCGGTTACTCTAACCAGGTTGCAGCTTTCGTAAAACACCTGGCTGTAGCTACTCCCAAAAAGAGAAACGTGATAAACCTCGTGGCAGGATGGATGGAGCCAGCTGATATGAAAGAGATCAAACGTCTCGCTTCAGTAATGGAAACCCGTACATTGATGTTCCCTGATATGACCGGCGTACTGGATGCTCCGATGACCGGAACCTACGAAATGTATCCGAAAGGTGGCATTACTTTGGCAGACATGGCTACTACAGGTGACAGCAAGTTCTCTATCGGTTTGGGTAAATACACTACCGAAGATGCTTGTGTCAAAATGGAGAACAAATGTAAAGTTCCTTTCGAAGTATTGGATATCCCAATCGGTTTGAAAGCAACTGACCGTTTCATCACCTCTTTGAGCCGTCATGCCAATGTGCCTGTACCTGATGCAATCACCGAAGAACGTGGTAAACTGATCGACCTTATCGCTGACAACTCAAAATACTTCTATGGCAAACGTGTGGCTTTGTGGGGTGACCCTGACACATTGGTTCCATTGACAGAGTTCCTGGTATCGTTGGATATGAAACCTGTTTACATCGTAACCGGTACTCCGGGTAAATACTTCGATGAGCAAATGGCGGAAATCCTGAAAGATATTCCGGAAGCTAAATTCAAAAGCGGTGAGCGTGCCGATATGTTCCAAATGCACCAGTGGATCAAACAGGAAGGTGTTGATCTCCTGATTGGTAACACTTATGGAAAATACATCGCACGTGATGAAAACGTTCCTTTCGTTCGCTTAGGATTCCCTGTTACTGACCGCCCGGGATTCAACTTCTTCCCATTCACCGGTTACACAGGAGCAGCTAATCTGGCGATCAAAATCCTGGAAGCATTCCTGGATCACAAAGACCGTACTTGTCCGGAAGAAAAATTCGAATTGGTACTCTAAGCCCCACCCTAACCCTCCCCGATAGGGAGGGGATATGTAAGGCTGAATATTATTACTACAAACTATAAATGCTCCATCTCTCCCCCTAGGGGGG
Organism: Parabacteroides sp. FAFU027; assembly: GCF_022808675.1. Lineage (NCBI taxonomy): Bacteria > Pseudomonadati > Bacteroidota > Bacteroidia > Bacteroidales > Tannerellaceae > Parabacteroides > Parabacteroides sp. FAFU027. Next base: position 246,912 of record NZ_JAKZKV010000003.1, on the reverse strand, counting down.
AGCCGGAGGGGGCTTATCTTTTCATTATGGGCGACTTTTTAAAAGATAGAGGAAAGCAAATCGTTACCAAGGGTAAAGATTCGCACGAACTGGTGGGGGGAAAACCCAGTTTGGCAGGCTCTGTCTCACAAAGAGCTTGTGTCTTCTGTGGTTCACGGGTAGTACTTTACCCGATAGCAGACGCCCTTCACTTAGTTCATGGTCCTATTGGTTGTGCATCGTACACCTGGGACATTCGGGGAGCAATGTCATCTGGCCCCGAGCTTCACAGAAGCAGTTTTTCGACAGACTTGCGCGAGAAACACGTTATTTTCGGAGGAGAAACTCAACTTTACAATGCTCTAAACGAGCTCATTGACAAACATTCACCTAAAGCCGCTTTTGTATATTCAACCTGTATTGTAGGCGTTATCGGAGACGACGTACAGTCGGTATGCAAAAGGGTGCAAAAGGAAAAAGGAATTCCCGTCATCCCTGTGCAGTCCGAAGGATTCCAGGGCTCTAAAAAAGACGGATACAAGATTGCCTGTGACGCCATGAATACTCTGGTAGGCACGGCAGACGATAAGGAGATCTCTCCTTACAGTATCAACATCCTCGGCGATTTTAACCTGGCAGGCGAACTCTGGATGCTCAAAGAGTATTACGAAAAAATGGGAATCCAGATTGTTGCTTCCATTACCGGAGACGGACGTGTCAATGACATCCGCAACGCCCACAGGGCGGCACTCAATGTGGTGCAATGCTCCGGCTCGATGATGCACCTGGCTAAATCAATGAAAGCCGAGCACGATATTCCCTTCATGAAGGTATCCTATTTCGGTATAGAAGATATGTCCGATGCCTTATATGAAGTGGCACGCTACTTTAAAAGCGATGAGATGATGGAAAAGGCGCAGGAGTTGGTGAAAGATGAATTGTCGAAATTATTGCCCGCACTCCAGCCTTACCGTCAGGCCCTCGAAGGCCGCAAAGCCGCCATCTATGTGGGCGGGGCATTCAAAGCCATTTCCTTAGTAAAAGCTCTTCGACTTATTGGAATGAAAACGGTGATTGCCGGTACACAGACCGGAAATACCGAAGATTATAAACTGCTCCAGGCGATTTGCGACGATGGTTGTATTCTGGTGGACGACTCCAACCCGGTTGAACTTTCAGAGTTTGTCAAACTTACCGGCGCCGACCTCTTCATCGGAGGTGTAAAAGAGCGACCGATTGCCTACAAACTGGGGATTGGATTTTGCGACCACAATCACGAGCGCAAATTGGCACTGGCAGGTTATGAAGGAATGCTCAACTTCGCCAAAGAGGTCTATGAAACAGTGACCAGCCCCGTCTGGCAGTTTGTCAAGAGGGGATAAATCAAGAGTGGAATCCTGTAACGTCTCTTTTGACCTTTGAGGAATATGAGAAATGTGTTAAGGAGCATAAGATTGGCCTTAAGGAATAGATAAATGGCCTTAAGGAACGCAAGAAGTATGTTAAGGAACACATGAATGCCCTTAAGGAGTACATGAAATATGTTAAGGAACACAAGAACGGCCTTAAGGAGCAAACAAATGGCCTTAAGGAATACATAAACGTCCTTAAGGAACCCAAAATGATAGGTAAGGAAGGGGAATTCCTTTTATCAAAATAAAAAATGAACTCCACTAAGCTGCTTTCTCCCCATCAGGGAGGGCAGGGGAGGGGTCTGTCAAAAAAAGAACTCATGGAAAAGATTAAAAAAGACATGCCAACGGGCGACTCCTTTGCCTCTTCGTGCAATGCTTGCAAGCAATGCACACCGCTGGGAGCCTGTATTGCCTTCAAGGGGATCGAAGGTGTACTGCCCATGCTGCACGGGTCACAGGGATGTGCCACTTACATCCGCCGTTACCTGATCAGCCATTACCGCGAGCCGGTGGATATTGCCTCTTCCAACTTTAGTGAAGAGACAACCATTTTCGGAGGAAATAGAAATTTCAACACCGGAATCGACAACATCATCAGCCAATACCAACCCAAGGTGGTAGCCATCGCAAGTACCTGCCTGAGTGAAACGATTGGCGAAGATGTCCCTAAACTGATAAACGAATATAAAGCGATCAACGCGGATAAACCGGAAGTCCCGGAAATGATATTCGCCTCTACTCCGAGTTACAACGGAACCCACGCCGAAGGATTCTTCAATGCCATACTGGCAGCGGTCAAAACACTGGCCGAAAGCGGTGAAAAAACAGGGAGTCACATCAATCTGATTAGCAGCCTGGTTTCACCCGAAGATATCCGCCACCTCAAAGAGATATTGGAGGATTTCGGCCTGGAGGCAATGCTCTTCCCGGACTATTCCGACACTCTCGATAATACTTCCTGGGACTCCTACACCCGGATCCCCGACGGAGGTACACCCATTTCACAACTCAAGGCCAGCGGTTCGGCCAGAGCAACAGTAGAACTGGGTTTTATTAAAAATTCAGGAGGAATGAATGGCAAAATCAAGGACAACTACCTTGTACAATCAGCCGGACAATTCCTGAAAGATAAATTCGATGTCCCTTGTTTCGAAACCGGACTTCCGGTAGGAATTAATGAGACCGACAAGTTCCTTGAAATCATGTCATCACTCTCCGGTAATCCGGTTCCTGAGAAGTACAAACGCCAGCGCGGTCGTTTGGTGGACCTCTACATTGACGGTCACAAATACCTGTCAGGAAAAAAAACCGTCATATTTGGCGAAGAGGACATGGTAGTAGCTTTAGCGGCCTTTGCATCCGAAATCGGAATCAAACCTGTCCTTTGTGCAACCGGTGGTGAAAGCGGTAAACTCCGCGAAACCCTCACAAAGTTGCTTGGCCCAATGTATGATGAAGAAACCATCATCGGCCAGGGAATGAGCTTCGACCGCATGGACGAAGTGATGCAGCAAATCAAGCCCGACCTGATGATCGGAAACAGCAAGGGATACTACATCGCCCGTAAAATGGACATCCCGATTGTCCGTTGTGGATTCCCGATCCATGATCGCATCGGTGCACAACATTTCCGGATGCTCGGATACGAGGGTGCGACCACCTTCTTCTCGCAAATCGTAAACACGTTGCTGGAAGACAAACAAAGAAAATCGCCGGTAGGCTACAAGTATATGTAAGACCTGATTCATGTTCAGGCAAATCAAAGATTCAATAGGTAATTAGGTATTAATCGTTATTGGCGACTGACTCTTCTACCGGAGGTTTTACAAGGAGCTATTAACAAAACGTGAAAGGGTAAAAAAATGAAAGATTTATCATTACATCCATGCTTTAACGAAGGAGCCAAACATACTCAGGCTCGCGTTCACCTGCCGGTAGCTCCGAAGTGCAACATACAGTGCAACTATTGCAACCGTCTCTACGATTGCTGCAACGAAAGCCGTCCGGGCGTAACCAGTTCAGTACTTTCTCCTGCGCAAGCGGCGTTATACACAAACGCCCTGATGGAGAAACTTCCCAACCTGAGCGTAATCGGTATTGCCGGTCCCGGTGATCCATTCGCCAATCCGGACGAAACTCTCGGTACCATCGAGTTGATTGAAAAAGAGCATCCTGAAATGATCTATTGCCTGTCATCCAACGGGCTGGACCTTGCTCCACACATCGACCGCATCGCTGAACTCAATGTTTCTCACGTTACAATTACAATAAACTCGCTCAATGTAGAGACCCTGGCTCAGATTTACTCTTGGGTACGCTATAACAAGAAGGTATATCGTGGACTGGAAGGAGCCAAACTTCTTTTGGAAAAACAACTTTATTGTGTAGAGAAACTCAAGGAGAAGGGTATGATGGTCAAGATTAATACCGTGATCATCCCCGGCGTAAACGACCAGGACATCGAAGAGTTGGCAAAGAAAATGGCGGAGATGGGAGCCGACACAATGAATTGCATCCCGATGTATCCGACAGCCAATACGGCTTTCGAGGAACTGGAAGAGCCATCCAAAGAGATGATGAAGGAGATCAAGGCGAAAATTTCGAAATACATCAAACCGATGGGACACTGTGCCCGCTGCCGTGCCGATGCTGCCGGATTGCTGGGCAAAGACCTTACCGAAGCGATGGATATGATTAAGCAATTTTCCGCCCTGGTGGTTAACCAAAACGAAGAGCGCAAAAATGTAGCGGTAGCGACTCACGAAGGCCTGTTGGTAAACCTGCACCTGGGAGAAGCGAAACATCTCCACATCTTCGAGCAAACCAAAAACGGCTATAAGTTCATCGAAAAACGGGCAACTCCTCCGCAAGGTAGCGGCGATGAACGTTGGACAAAGATTGCGAATGACGTTCTCTACGATTGCCAGGCCGTATTGGTTGCCGGAGTCGGTGAAAGACCCTCTACCATTCTCCAGAATAACGGTGTACGTGTAATACAAATGAGCGGATTGATTGATTCAGGACTTGACGCTGTATATCTCAACAAACCGTTGAAGACTCTTTGTAAATCTGACTTTGCCAAGTGTGGTGAATCTTGTCGCGGCAACAGCATGGGTTGCGGATGATTTTGAATTCACTATCACTATATATATTGGCGCTCGCAGTAGCGCCACACTCCGAGTTCTTTTTTCAGATGATCAGCCTTCCTCCTTTTCCCCGGGGAGGAAGGTACTGATTACTATTTAAAAATCAGTAAAGACGCACGGTCGTGTGTCTCTTCAATATAAAAATAAAAGATTATGCAAAAGCCCGATTACATGATTATGGTTTGCAACTCTTACAGGGTTGCCGGAGATGCTCAGGGATTCTGTAACAAACAGGGAGCAACTTCATTTGTACAAATGATTAGCGAAGGATGCGGCGATCGCGGCATCGATGCTTTGGTAACCACTACCGCCTGTCTGAGCGTATGCAGCCAGGGTCCGATCGTAGTGATCCAGCCTAACAACTACTGGTATGGCGGAGTTACCGAAGACAGATTGGAGGAAATTCTCGATGCTTTGGAAAATGACGAAGCTGTTGAGGAATACCTTATTGCTAAATAATATCGCATAAAAATTGCCCGGTTTCAATTCCCGGGTAATTCAAAATACGTGGTTTGATTCTGTGACAGGTTAGGCATCCCCGGACGGAAGTTTTTGGGAGATTTTCGGAAAGGATTAGAGTTGTAAAAAAGTTTGAGAGAGGATTGTCATTAGTCATTTGTTATATTCTGATCTTTCGTCAAACGGGATGCCTTAATCTGTTTTCTTAGATTCCAGACAATAAGATAGAAGACGTAAGAACTAAGATGTTAGACCTAAAAGTCTGATGTCTTTGATCTTTTGTCTAAATGCTATTTCCTTTCATCTCTAAACAACAACGACTATGACACATTCAACAACAATAACACCGCCCCGCATCATCGACTCTACCCTTCGTGAGGGAGAACAAGCTCCGGGAGTCGTATTTACGCATAATGAAAAAATTCACCTGGCCCGTCTGCTCGATACTCTTGGCGTGGATGAAATCGAAGCCGGAATACCGGCCATGGGTGAAGAAGAAATTGAAACCATCCGTGCCATTGTAGGATTGAATCTCAATTGCCGTATCTCCGTATGGAGTCGTGCTCTTCGTCAGGACATTGATGCTTGTGCCCGCACCGGAGCGCAAGGCATTCATATCGCATTTCCCCTTTCCGATATTCAACTGAAAACCATCAATAAAGATTGGGGCTGGGTCAAAGAAGAATTGCCCGCCCTGATCGCTTATGCCCGTCAATCCTTCGAATTTGTAAGTGTAGGAGCTCAGGATGCCAGTCGGGCTGACCGTAGCCGGGTGATGGAATACTTTAAACTTGCTGCATCTGAAGGCGTTTGTCGTGTTCGAATTGCTGATACGGTCGGGGTTTTTACTCCGCTTTCCACGATGGAACTGATACGTCAGATTAAAGACGAAATTCCCGGTTTGGCGATTGATTTTCACGGTCATAATGATTTGGGAATGGCTACTGCTAATGCGGTTTCCGCCTGGCAAGCCGGAGCCGAAAATCTGAGTGTAACAGTGAACGGCCTCGGAGAGCGAGCAGGGAATTCCGCTTTGGAAGAGGTTGTCATGACTCTGGTGACTGCTTTCAAATGCCATAAATATTCCACGCCTGTCATTAGCGAATTGTGCGAATATGTGGCCAAAATATCAAACCGACCCATTTCTGAAGGTAAAGCCATCACCGGCAAGCGGGTCTTTAGCCACGAATCGGGCGTACATACCCGCAGCACACTGGAAGACCCGACCGCATTTCAGGCTTTTGACGGAAAAATGGTGGGAAGAGAAACTTCTTTTAATATTTTTGGCAAGCATTCCGGTAAAGCTGCCGTGATTCACTTTTTTGCTGAAAGGGATATTTGTCTGAGCGCTTTGGAAATCGCCCTGATTATGAATCGGATTCACGAGACTGCCCGTCAGCAAAAACGAGAAATTTATCCTTTTGAATTAGAATCGTTCTACACTGAATTGTAAGCTAAAATCGTGTTTTAGCGTTGCTTTTATCACTATTTACCATGCTAAAAGAGATATATAACACAAAATACGCTTGTAAATTGACATAATATCATACCTTTGCATTGAATAATGACAAAATGACAACTCTTAAATAGGTATTAGGTATGTATTGTGATCGTATGAAAAGGGAATGTTACGCGGAGTCGGATCTGACATTCCTGTTTAATATTAGTAATATTATCAGCCGGAGCCAGGATATTAACAGTGACCTGGAGCTGGTACTTGCCAGTCTGTGCAATTTCCTTGGGGCAGATCACAGCATGATTACGATCGTGAACCGTCATTTTGCTCACATCAAAATCGGAGCTGCATACGGAATGACCGAGGAGGAGAAGGGTAGGGGCGTTTACCAGATGGGTGAAGGCATTGTCGGCGAGGTGGTGAATTCAAAGAAACCCATCATTATTCCCGATATCTATAAAGAACAGACTTACCTGAACAAGACAGGTATCGCCCGCAAAGCCGGTCATTCGACCGCATTTATCTGTGTCCCTATTTGTGCAGAGGAAGAAGTGACCGGAACGCTGAGTATTCACATGCACCACAAGAGCCGGATTGATTTTTCTGCCGAAGCGAAATTCCTCAATATCGTAGGATTGTTGGTGGGGCGTAGCGTAGAGGTACGCCAGAACCAAATGGAGGAGTTGGAACTGCTTCGTGAAGAAAACCGTCGTCTGAAAGGTGGCCTGGTCTCACTCCGTCCGGATAATGTTGTGGGAAATTCATCCCTGATGAACGATCTTTTCGAAATGATTAACCGCGTGGCTCAAACCAATGCAACGGTGATGATCCGGGGTGAAAGCGGTGTGGGTAAAGAGTTGATAGCCGAAGCGATTCATAAGGCCAGCTCACGGGCGAACGGTCCGTTTGTTAAAGTCAACTGCGCGGCATTGCCGGAGAATCTGATCGAAAGCGAATTGTTCGGCCACGAGAAAGGGTCATTTACGGGAGCAAACTCCCAGCACGTAGGCCGTTTCGAAATGGCTGACGGCGGAACTATTTTCCTGGATGAAATAGGGGAAGTTCCGTTGTCATTGCAGGTGAAATTGCTACGTGTGTTACAGCAGCGACAGTTTGAACGTGTAGGCGGAAACAAAACCATCAATATTGATGTTCGCATCATCACGGCTACGAACCGTAACCTGGAAGAGATGATTAAAAAGAACGAATTCCGGGAAGATTTCTACTACCGGATCAACGTTTTCCCGATATATGTTCCTGCGCTTCGTGAGCGTCGGGCAGATATTCCGATTTTGGTGGATCACTTTATCGATAAGCTGAATAAAATAAACGGTACCAATGTGAAGCGCATCACCGGTGAGGCCATAGACATGCTGATGATGTATTCCTGGCCGGGAAATATCCGGGAGCTGGAGAATGTGATTGAGCGCTCGATGATTATGAGTACCGACGATGTAATCCGTTCCTATAACCTGCCGCCGACGCTTCAGACGGGAGCTTCATCCGATACGGTGACCAAGGGTACATTAAATTCCGTTATCGAGAAGGTAGAAAAACAGCTCATTCTGGATACGCTTATCGCCACCCGTGGAAATGTTGCCAAAGCAGCGACACAGTTGGGGGTTACCGAACGAATTTTGGGTCTGCGTGTTCATAAATATGAGATCAATCCGAAGAACTATAAACATTTGGCTGATGATGAAGAGAATTGAAAAAATAGATATTGAAGATTGTGATTTCAGCAATCCGGACCACCTAACCTCGGCGGTGGAGCTGATTAATTGCTATATACAGGATGAAATGGGAGGGGGCGCTCCACTTTCGCCAATCCAGCAGCTTCGCTTTGTGGATGGGCTGAATGAACACCCCAAGAAAATTGTTTTGTTGGCCTCTGTTGAAGGGAAATGCGGCGGCATGATTGTCGCGTTCGAGAACTTCTCGACTTTTACAGCCCGTCCCATGGTTAATATCCATGACGTCATCGTGAAAAAAGAGTTTCGGGGAAATGGTATAGGCCGCAAACTGATGGAGGCGCTTGAATTCAGAGCTAAAGAACTGCGATGCAGTCGCATCACCCTCGAAGTGCGTGAAGATAATCAGGTCGCACAGCAGCTATACAAAAGCATGGGCTTCGATGAAACTGAGCCACCGATGCGTTATTGGCGGAAATATTTGTAGGGCTGATCCTTGTGGTTGCCAGCTAAATAGTGATTTCCTATTGGAATATTCTATTAATCACGGAAAGCATTTACCTATATAATAGTAAAATGCCGGATTGTCTTCCATACAGTCCGGCGTTTATGTTTTCAGACACTGCGATTGAAATCAACATATATTCGTGTAACGTGTTATAATTGAAAACGTTTTCATTATGAAGATAGTTATATCCGGTGGTTCCGGCCTTATTGGGAACCATTTGAATTATGAATTTACCAGGCAGGGGAATGAGGTGATCAACCTCGACCGCTCGCTCTATCAGCCGGAACGTTCGGAACGGCTTGCTCAGGTATTGGCGGATTGCCAGGTGGTAATCAATCTGGCTGGCGCAACCATCAATCATCCCTGGACTCCAAAATACAAACAGGAAATTTACAATAGCCGTATCCTGACCACACGTGCCCTGGTCTCTGCAATAAACAGCCTGGATAGTAAACCGAAACTCTTAATTTCAGCATCGGCGGTAGGAGCTTATCCTCCGGATGTCAATTGTGATGAATCTTTTACGGAATACGGTACGGATTTTCTGGCCACCGTCTGTCGCGATTGGGAGGCAGAGGCACGACGTGTCTCCCCGGAAGTCCGTTTGGCCATTACCCGTTTCGGAGTCGTGCTGGCTGCCGAGGGAGGAGCATTGCCTGAAATGATTCGCCCCTATAAATATATGTTAGGCGGAAAGATTGGTAACGGTAGTCAGGGATTTCCCTGGGTGCATGTGGAAGACCTGGTAGGTGCGTTGGTATTTATTGTGGAAAATAAAGAGCTGAGCGGACTCATTAATATTACCTCACCCGAACGGGTGACTAACGACGAGTTTAACCGGGTACTCTCACATGTGCTCAAACGTCCGGCATTGTTATCTGTGCCGAAATGGGCGCTGTTTCTCGCGTTGGGTGAACGGGCAAATATGTTGACATCCGGCCAGATGGTTTATCCCGGAAAGCTTTTTCAGTACGATTATGCCTTCCGTTACCAGAGTCTAAAGCTGGCTCTCCGACATCTTTGTAGCCAAATGAAAGTATTGTAATCGAAAATCAACCATTTTGTAAGTTTTGCGAACTGATTTCTGTTTCTGGTTAAGAAGTAAAGCCTCATGGATTTCTCGTGGGGTTTTGTCATTATGTCAATAAATATGTTGCAAAACATCTGTTTGGTTACCTTTTTGATCTGGATAATTGTCGCTGTAATTGCATTTTGATAGACAAATGTCAATTTGGTAGCCTTTGTTTGGTTTCAAATTGGATTCGTTGTTTTGGTTTTAAAATGAGCAATATGATACCTAAAACATGGAAAAGATACATTTGTGTAGGTTTTTATTCGAAATTAACAACCAAAATGTAGGTTTGTTGCTGTAATGTATATATCTTTGCACCAACAAAACTAATAGCATTATGTTCGACATTGGATTAACTACGTTTATGATTTTGGCTACCAGCCTCGTGATGTTAATGACTCCGGGACTGGCGTTCTTTTATGGTGGATTGGGATGTAAGAAAAACATCCTTAGCATTATGATGCAGAGCTTCGTATCGATGGGCGTATCTACAGTATTGTGGTTTGCTTTCGGTTATTCGGTTTGTTTCAGCGGTGATATGGCTCATGGAACTGACTTTTTCGGAATAATCGGGAATTTCAACAAAGCATTTTACCACGGAATTACCCCAAATACGCTCTATTCAGCCGATAAACGTTTTCCTGAATATATCTTCATCGCCTACCAGATGATGTTTGCCATCATCACTCCGGCCCTGATTACCGGCGCATTTATCAATCGCGTAACTTTCAAAGCCTATATCTTCTTCCTCGTTTTGTGGCAGATTTTCGTTTATTACCCGTTCGTACACATGGTATGGGGTGGCGGATTGCTCGCTCAGTGGGGTGTATTTGACTTTGCCGGCGGTATTGTCGTACACGCAACAGCAGGTTTCGCAGCATTGGCTTCTGTATATTTCGTAGGCTCTCGTCCTGAAAAAAGTGACCCCAATAACATTCCTTTGGTTGCCATCGGTACCGCATTGTTGTGGTTCGGTTGGTACGGGTTCAACGCGGGAAGTGAATTAGCCGTTAACTCTGTAACTATCTCAGCATTCCTGAATACTGATACTGCCGCTTCATTCGCAGCCGTTACCTGGTTGATTATCGAATGGAATACAGGCAAAAAGAAACCAACCTTTATCGGTTTGATGACCGGTGCTGTTGCCGGATTGGCAACCATCACTCCTGCTGCCGGATATGTTGATATCTACTCTTCGGCTGTTATCGGTGTGATTGCTTCAATCGGTTGTTTCATGGCCGTTAAATGGAAAGAACACCAGGGCTGGGACGATGCGCTCGATGTATGGGGTGTACATGGTATGGGTGGTGTAATCGGAACTCTCTGTATGGGCTTCTTTGCCAACAAAGCAATTAACCCGGCTATTCCTAACGGCCTGTTCTACGGAGGTGACGCTTCGTTGTTGCTCAAAGAGGGTGTTGCAATCCTGATGGCTATCAGCGCCGGATTCTTCTTCACCCTGTTGCTCTTTAAACTGATCAACAAGTTTATCCCGGTACGCGTATCGGTGAAAGAGCAGACTGTCGGTCTTGATATCGTCCACCACGGTGAGGTAGCACGCCAGAACTAATCTTTTGATCCAAAGCATAAACTAAACATAAACATAATAACACCTGTGCAAAGGAGCGGATTCGTTTGCTTCTTTGGAGGAAAAGGCCGGATGTGAATCCGGCCTTTTCTTTTTAAGGTGGTTTTGAGTCTTCTTCCTTCGATTTTACGAATGTTAAATAAGTTGATAATTCTGTTTTGTGCCTATTTAGGATTTAGAGAAAATAGTCTTTGGATTTTGGATAGCCGGAGGTGTCTGAAGGTGAAATGATAAGAGCAAAAGTATTGTTGAATTGTTAAAATGCAGGATTTGGGGCATTGTGTGATTCCCAGTAAATTAGATAACTTTTAGATACCGCTACAGGGTATAAAATTGATTGTTTTGGAAGGATGATAACCTGATTGTTGTTCTGGCGTTTCCTTGCAAAATACTGAAAAACAAATTGGTATAATTGATGTTGGAAATGCTGCAAAGAGGGGGCTGGTTTGGATTTTGTACTTGTTAAAATAGAACTCTTCTACTTGATATTTTAAAATTAAGTTTATTCCTTTGTCATGCCGACAGGACGGGTTGAGCTGAGAAGGGTAAAGTCAATAACGACAACTTACTAAGAAGAAAGGAGGGCATCAGCTTATTTTGCCGGTCTGCATTTGTTTCCGTATAGATTTTGTTTTTGACCATATTTTATAACCGTTTAAAACTTATCATTATGTCAGGTTACATCACAGCCACATTCCCTCAAGAAAAAGAGCAACGCGCGTTGGAATTGATTGCCGAGCTCAAAGAAATTCTTCCATTTGTAATAAAATTGTCTCCATCAGACCGTAAAACCATGCCCAAAATAGATGACGGTAGAATTCCATTTGTGGAAAAGAGTCTTCTTTTTGGTAAACAACAACCGATGATTGTACCACCGTTTGCACCGTTGGATGAATTAACGAACGACCTGAGTCTCTTTAGTTCGTTGCGTCGTGTCGCACTGGATTTAGCTACGTTATCGGAAATGGTGTCTGATACCCGCCTGGCAGCAGGAAGCGATGCCTATCAGGCGGCTTTGTCCATCTATAAGTCAGCGAAAGGGGCTTCGAAGATGGGTGTTCCGGGAACACAAAGCATTGTGGACGAGTTAAGCAAATTATTTGACGGGCAAGGCCCCAATGGAAATACCACACCGTCTACCAACTAAATATCCCTAATGGGGTACTTCGGATGTAGGAGGGGGTACTTCCGAAGTACCCCCTCCTACATCAAAGACGAATTAATTCGGGTTGAAGGTGAATTAATTCATTTTACGGGTAAATTAATTCATCCTTGAAGTACCCCCCACTACCTCCAACTTGAATTAATTTACTTCAGAGGTAAATCAATTTACCCCAGAGGTAAATTAATTCACATCAAAGATGAATTAATTCATGTCAGAGGTAAATTAATTCGGGATTGAAGTACCCTCACCCACTTGAATGATGAATTAATTTGGGTAAAAGGTAGATTAATTCAAGCCTGAAGTACCCATTTGCAGAGTAAGATAAAAGTTCCGGAGCTACACAGTGCCGGTTCAACAGAAAGGGGCGGTGACAAAAGTTAACTAAGGTCATAACGTTGCCGTCCCGATCTGTTTTTTTTGAAAGAAATAAGGAGGTTTCCCGAAAATCCGGAATAGAGTAGGGGATTTGTACAAGTCGTTAGTTTATGAAATGTTTATTGAAAGTATTCGCTCTTTTTCTGGGAGTATGTTTTTTGTTTGTGGGATGTAGTGACGAGCCGGATTCTGCAAATTCAAATCAAGGGGGTAGCCTAAATAATAATGTGATAAGTGGCTCCATTGACTCATTCCAAAATAAAAACATTAACGTTACTACGGTAAGTTGTTATGGTACGGGAACCGACATTCTTGGTTCGGGAACAATCTCTTCTTTGGGTAGATTTTCTTTTCCGCTAACCTCTCCTCCTGAAAATTGTTTACGTGAAATATTTGACGGCGGTATTTTTGTCGGAACCATTAGTGATACAACTGCATTGATTGGTTTTTATGCATTACAGACCTTCAAGTCAAATCAAGAAATAGCCTCTTATTGTCTAATAAGGACTAATTGTAATCAAATAAATGAATTAAGGAAAGTTGGGGTAGCATATACATGTCTTGTTTATAGCAATAAGGATGTTTCGATTTTCGGCAATCATACTATTACAGATGAATATGCCGATCCCCAATATAGTGGTAAGAGTGTTCAATATTGCAGCTTCAGGCTGAAAAAAGGGTGGAATGAGCTTGTGTATAAAACAACAAAGAGGGTTATTACGGCATATAGCCATCTTGAAGAGACCAGTTTGACTGATACTATTACAAGTGATCTTAAATGGAAACTATTGTCAGATATTAATTATCAATATGGCAATGCGTATAACAAGAATGTCAATTTAATAGAGTCGATATTCCTTAAATAGTTATTAGTGTCTCATTGATGAAACACTTTTTGGGGTATTTGGGTCCTATATATCAAATTATAAATACAGTATAACAAGATTGGAAAGCGGGTGCCGAAAAGCTGACGAGTAGGCGATAACTAATTTATTTCTATGAAAAATCTATTGAAAATGTCCTTATTGGCTTTATCGTTGTCGGTAGGAATGGTGTTTGTAAGTTGCGGTGGTGATGAAGATGAGCCGTCAGCGAATGCAACCAGTTTGTCAAATTCGGTGTTGAGCGGTAAGGTTGAATCTTTTGACGGAAGTGTTAGTCAGGTAAAGGCTTTAGCTTATACTTCTGATGCAGAAGATACGTACATCAATGTGGGTGAAGGAGCGATCTCATCCACTGGCAGTTTTTCCATTAACTTAGTAGCTCCCGGTAATGCTGGTTTGTGCAAGATTGGTATGGATAGCAGTTTTGTTGGAACTATCAGCGATACTACAGCTTTGATTTCTAAGGAATCATTAGTATTTGCAGCTTATAGTGGTACTTCTGTTAACGGAGCATTGATCAAATCTAATTTTACCAGTACTGATTTGACCGAAAATCAAGGTGCTGCATATTCTATATTTGTTTATAGCGATAAAGACGTAAAGGTCTCTGGAAAATCATCGATCTCGGAGAATATCTCTGGGTATCAACTTAATTATACCGAGAATTACAACTTCACATTGAAAAAAGGATGGAATGAATTGGTGTATAAAGTTTCCAAAGTAAGCTATACCACAACCACTGTAACGGAAGAATTGAGTTTGACCAATACTATTTCCAGTGACCTCAAATGGAGACTTATGTCTGATGCACTTAAAAGTGCAATGGTTGATGATTCTGCTAAGGCACATTTCCTGAAAACACCACTCATCTTTAAATCAAAATAATCATCCGGCTGTGCAGGATTTAATTTGATATTAAGACAAATTGTTTTGCTTGTAATTTTCAGGGGCAGCACGGTTAGGGTTTACCGTTGCTGCCCCGCTTTTATTTCAACAAGAATATTCCTGAAAGCAAAACTCCCCGACCGGACGAACCGATCGGGGAGTTTGTGTTTTGTAAAAGAACCGGATTACAATACACCGATTTCTTTCAATACGTCGTTAGTTGCACGAACGGCAGCAGCGCTCTTCTCGAAAGCAGCTTTTTCAGCGTCGCTCAGTTTAACTTCGAGGATTTTCTCTACACCGTTTTTGCCGATTACAGCAGGAACACCGATGCAGATGTCGCTTTGTCCGTATTCGCCTTCAAGGAATACACAAGAAGGAATTACTTTCTTCTGGTCGCGGATGATTGACTCAGCTACGTAAGCAGCAGCAGCGCCCGGAGCGTACCATGCAGAAGTACCGAGTAATTTAGTCAATGTAGCACCACCTACCATAGTGTCAGCAACTACTTTATCCAGCTCTTCTTTGCTCAACAGGTCAGAAACCGGAATACCTTTGTAGTTTGCCATGCTGGTTACAGGAATCATAGTAGTATCACCGTGACCACCGATTACCATACCTTCTACTTCGTTCATGTTTGCATCAAGCGCTTTGCTCAGGTAGCAACGGAAGCGTGAGCTATCCAATGCGCCACCCATACCGAATACCTGGTTTTTAGGAAGGCCGGTAGCTTTCAATGCCAGGTAAGTCATGGTATCCATCGGGTTACTTACCACGATGATGAATGCTTTAGGAGAATATTTCAGGATGTTTTCAGCAACGGTTTTTACGATACCGGCATTTACACCGATTAATTCTTCACGTGTCATACCCGGTTTCCGTGGAAGACCTGAAGTAATTACAACTACATCTGAACCGGCAGTTTTAGAATAATCGTTGGTAACGCCTGTCAGTTTGGTATCGAAATCCTGCAATGCAGAAGTTTGAAACATATCCAGGATTTTACCTTCAGCGAAACCCTCTTTAATATCGAGAAGAACGACTTCGTTGGCCACTTCGTTAACGGCCAAAACGTTTGCGCAGGTTGCACCTACGGCGCCGGCTCCTACTACGGTTACTTTTGACATAATCTATAATGTTTTTATGAGTTAGAATGTGCTATTTTAGACGCGGGCAAATGTACGATAAATGATTCGATTGCAGAAATATTTCCGTATTCACTTTCGATTAAAGAATATTAATTTGCTATCCCTAATGCCCTAAAACCACTACATTTGCAGCGAATTTTCGGAAAAAGTGAATCTTATGACAAAGAATACAAAGTGGCTTATTGTGGCAGTTGCGGCACTGACTTTGGTGCTGGCAGGGGCTATAATTTACATTACCAGACAACAAAGCGAGATTAAAGGGATGACCGAAGAGTTTGATATTCAGAAGTCCGACCTGGAAAATGAATATTCACAGCTTGCGACGCAATACGAAGGGTATAATAAGATGGACTTTCATAATGACTCCCTCTTTGCCCAGTACGAAAACGAAAAGATGAAGGTGCAGCGACTGCTTGAAGAGCTTCGTACCGTGAAATCGACCAATGGCCGTCGTATCCGTGAATTGCAGAAGGAGCTGGCAACGGTGCGTGCCGTATTGCGCACTTATATCATTCAGGTCGATTCTCTGAATGCGCAAAACAAAAGGCTTCGCGATGAAAATCAGAACGTGACGCAGCGTTACAACGAAGCTTCACAGACCGTTTCGCAATTATCAAAAGAGAAGAAAAACCTTTCGGATAAAGTTTCGCTCGCAGCGCAGTTGAACGCGACGGAAATCAGTGTTTCGGGACTGAATAAAAAAGGAAAGGCGACCAAGGATGTGGGGAAAATGACCCAAATCATGATTAACTTCAAGATTGCCCGCAATGTGACGGCTGCAACCGGTGATAAGATGGTTTACCTGCGCATTATGAAACCGGATAACGACATCCTGACCAAAAACCGGATGGATTTGTTCAGATACGAAAATCGTGACATCAATTATTCCTGTCGAAAGGCGTTTGAATATACCGGTGAGGAGATTCCGCTGACCTTATACTGGAATGTCGAAGAATACCTTTACCCCGGAGACTACCGCGTGGACATTTTCGCTGACGGCAACCTGATTGGAAGCCGCAGTTTTAAACTGGAAAAGTAAAAATCAATAAACCATAGTGAAACGCACCTGACTGAAATCAGGTGCGTTTCTTTTGATGGGAAATAAGACCTCAGTAACAGGTTTTAATCATCGCGAATTAAAAAAGAACTATTAATTGGTTTTGTTGCACAGAATTCATACTTTTGTGCGTTTTGCAAACCTCAAAACAAAGATTGTCGTCAAACCATGAAGCAATATTTAGATTTACTACAGCGTGTTTTAGATGAAGGTGTGCGTAAAGATGACCGCACCGGTACGGGAACCATCAGCGTATTTGGCCATCAGATGCGTTTCAATCTCGAAGAGGGATTCCCGATGCTTACCACAAAAAAGCTTCACCTGAAGTCTATTGTTCACGAATTGCTTTGGTTTTTGGCAGGTGATACCAACGTAAAGTATCTTCAGGATAATGGAGTCCGTATCTGGAATGAATGGGCTGATGAGAATGGTGATTTAGGTCACATTTACGGTTATCAATGGCGTTCGTGGCCTGATTATGACGGTGGTCACATCGACCAGATTACCGAAATTATTGATACAATCAAGAATAATCCCGATTCACGCCGTATCATAGTAAGTGCATGGAACGTGGCCGATATTAAAAACATGAAGCTACCGCCTTGCCACGCTTTCTTCCAGTTTTATGTGGCAGATGGACGCCTTAGTCTGCAATTGTACCAACGCAGTGCCGATGTCTTTCTCGGCGTTCCTTTTAATATCGCTTCTTATGCTTTGTTGCTGATGATGGTTGCTCAGGCTACAGGTCTTAAAGCAGGTGACTTCGTACATACTTTCGGTGATGTACACATTTACTCTAATCATATTGAACAGGTTAAGCTCCAGCTTTCGCGCGAACCCCGCGCATTGCCCCGCATGGAGATTAATCCTGATGTAAAAGATATTTTCTCCTTTAAATATGAGGATTTCACACTTTGCGATTACAATCCGCATCCCCATATTAAAGCTGATGTTTCAGTTTAATAACTAATAAATTCAAGGTAAGCTATGTCAACAATTTCAGTTATTTGCGCCCTTGCCGAAGACCGTGGTATCGGAAAAAAACAGGAGCTTTTGTGGCGACTGCCCAACGATATGAAACGCTTCAAAAACCTCACTGAAGGGCATATTGTAGTGATGGGCCGCAAGACGTTTGAATCGTTGCCGAAAGGGGCGCTTCCCAATCGGAAAAACATTGTGCTGACCTCTATGCCCGAAGCCATGGGCACCACCTGTATTGCTTGTACTACGATGGAAGAGGCCATTCAGTTAAGTGAAAGCGACAAAGAGATTTTTATTATTGGTGGAGCTTCCGTCTATCAAGAGGCTTTGACAAAAGCAGATAAAATGTATCTGACTTTCGTCCATTCAACTTTTCCTGACGCCGATGTGCATTTCCCCGAAGTCAACTATGACGAATGGGAAGAGGTGAATCGCGAAGATCATAAAGCGGATGATAAGAACGCTTATGATTACACCTTTGTGGATTTCGTGAGAAAGAGATAAGGGAGGCCTTTTCCGACCCCACCGAAGGAGGTGAAAAGAAAAAATCAAAATCAAAACATTAGTAAGAGCTCTGATCCAACTCCCTCCCTTTGGGGGAGGGTTGGGGAGGGGCTATTTTTATTATGAATATTATCCTATTTGACGGAAAATGCAGAACAGACCTGCTTCCGTTTACCTTTACCCGACCTGTAGCCGACATCCGCGTCGGTATAATGACCATTCGCGAGAAATGGGCCAAAGTGTTTAAAGCTGAATTTTCCTATCTGACTGAAGAATACCTTTCAGAAAAGTTTCCCTTGAATGAGACCGAGGAAAATATCTACATCGCTGGAAATGTATTACCATCGATTGAGCTGGTTGACGCTATTCTTCACCTGAATGAAGGCGAAGCGCTGTTTAATGACGATTTGTTGATTGCGGTAAAAGGTAATCGTACAGCTTATGAGCAAGCGGAGTCGTTGGAACGCGTGGAATACAAGGAAAAACTGCTCGCTATTCGTCAAAGTTACGATATCTTCACGTTGAATGGAGAAGCGATGGAAGTGGATTTCCGTCGGTTGACCATTGGACGCCAAAGTGCTGCGTTGAGCCCGACTGTACAGGTGATTGGTGAGCTCTGCTTTGCAGATGGAACTCCGAAGCTATTTGTGGAAGAGGGCGTGACCATCGAATGTGCAACTATCAATCTGAAAAACGGTCCCGTTTATCTGGGAAAAGATGTTGAAATCATGGAAGGTTCGCATATCCGGGCACCATTTGCCGCCTGTGAGCACGCTACTGTGAATATGGGTGCGAAAATATACGGAGCAACGACATTAGGTCCTTACTGCAAAGTAGGAGGGGAGCTCAATAACGTAGTAATGTTTGGTTATTCCAATAAAGCTCACGACGGATTCCTGGGAAATGCCGTTATCGGAGAGTGGTGTAACCTCGGTGCCGGAACTGAATCGTCCAACCTGAAAAATGATTACGCAGAAGTGAAGCTGTGGAACTACTCTTCACGCCGTTTTGCTAAAACCGGACTGCAATTCTGTGGTTTGATGATGGGTGACTATTCCAAAGCAGGCATTAATACGATGTTTAATACAGCAACTGTTATCGGTATTGGTTGTAATATCTACGGTTCCGATTTTCCACGTACTTATATCCCGTCTTTTAGTGAAGGAGGTGCATCAGGCTTTAAAGAGGCGAATATGAAAAACTTCTTTGCAACTTTAGAGAAAGTCAAAGCCCGCCGGAAGAAAGAACTCACAGATGCAGAACGTCGCATTTGCGAAGTGGTGCTGGAGCAGAAGATATAAAATACCGACTGTGAAACAATATATTCGGAGTAATCGGATATTTATCCTGAATTGAAAGCGAAAAATAGTGATTAGGGAATGATTTATCGGCGCTAGATTCCTATTTATTGGGTCTTGTGGCTGATTTATCCACTCTTCAAACTAAAATATTGCCGCGTAGAAGTGATTTATTCTCTCTTAGATTTAATTTGAGGTCAATGTGTTTTAATATATTCAGACTATGAAATATTATTTGACATCTAAGAGGTGATTTGTGATGAATGTGAATTGATATATTTGGAATATATAATTATATATTGTTAATATGGATTGGAATATGCACGCTATGAAGTGAATTATTCCCGCTCTGAAGTAATTTATGCCGGTTGTGATTTCATATACCGGCATTTTCATTTATTATTTCAGCTCATCGGTCGCTAAAGAGAAGAGTTCGTTGCAGGTTTTCCAGTTGCGGGTGGTGGCGATGACCTTGAGACGGTTTTCAATCAGGCTGTTGCTGATTTTTGTCTTGCTGTATCCATTCGGACAGTAGAGATAGACAACTCGTCCTCTGGTTTTGAAATCATCTGTAAGACTTTTGTCCGCATTTAACTTATCAACCAAAGATTGTAACGGCTTTTCGGTCAGAAAAGTGACATGCAGGTGGTTGCTTTCCTTTGATTTATCAGACAAATAGGGATTCTGCTCAATAATAATCCTCAGTTCGTCACGGCTCAGGACAATCACCGGAACGTCAAATCCGAATCGGAAAAGGATTTCCTCCGTTATTTTTTGCTCAAACTTCGTATCGTTTCCATTTTTACTTTGGAAGATTATGTTTCCGCTCTGGATATAGCTCTTAACCCCGGTAAATCCCATGTCGGAAAACATTTGGCGGAGTGTATCCATCTTTATCATGCGGTTTCCGCTGACGTTGATGCCGCGTAATATGGCAATGTAGGTCTGCATAAATGATTTGGGGTTGTATAACAGTAGAGACGTGGCCTGCCGCGTCTTTACTCAAAATGTTAATTTAATATCAATCAGTTTATTGATATCATCGAGCTGTTTTTCTTCCAAAATACCGATACGAATGCCGCGTCCTTCCATATAAACGGTGGCTGCCATCAGTTCGGTCTTGATTGCCTCTTCAATATCGCTGGCCATGATGGCATCAGTTGCCTTTTGCCCAAACATAAAGGCCGCTTTGAAATAACCATCGCGGGGCAGTAGGTAAATAATAGCCCGTTTCTTGTCTTTTATACGGAAGCCCCAACCATAATTCTTGCCTGAATGAAACCATTCCTCGGTTGCCTTCGGGTATTTTGTGTACACATATTCTTTTAAGGCCTGCCACAATGGGTAGGTGTTTCCGATGGCCGATTTTAATCCCTCTTCGTCAGGAAGAACTGCCTTATCCATGAAAATGCTCGTGTCCATGATTGTTTGTTTTTGGAGGAGAGACGCGCCAGAGCACGTCTCTATTGTTGGTATGTCTTTATGCGGTGGTTATTATTCGATTTGGCCAAAAATAAAGACGTAATTCTTTCCGTATTTCTTCGCACATTTGGGGCAAACGGTGTACCACATATACATTTTCCCGATTTTGTACCCTTTTTCGGCTGCAATTCGTTGGAAATCCTTGCACCAGTTGCCTGTTTCCTTGAAAGGCCCTTCATAAACCTTTGTGAACATCTTTCCACTCAGCCGTGCGTGATTTATGCCGGGGATTTCCTTGTCCACAGCGAGGTAAAGATCCATATTCCACTTAGAAGTATGGTCTGAAAGGCAGAGGTAGTCGGGGAAAGAGATGTTGTGCTCGCGCATTTTAGCATCGAAACGCTTCATTACCTGACTAAAATTCAACGGCATGTAAAAGAAGGTACGTACACGCTCTTTAGCGAACAGTTTATCATTCCATTCCAGGATTTGGTTGTCCCATTTATCGACTTCAATCAAAGGACAGCAGATTTCTTCGTTTTGTGTTTCTGTTTTCATGGTATTTTGATTTAACTAAATATGGAATTGGTAATTTCAGTCAAAGATAAAAACAAATAAACCGGCAGATTAGATTTTAAATGCAAAATAAAAGCCGGACTTTGTGGAAGCCCGGCTTTTACAGATATGAATTTGGAATGTTCGTACTTAGTTATGCACCACGTTAAACAGGCGTTTAAAGCGGATACCGCCATCAAACAGACCACGGTCCTTGTCGAGAGAGAGCCAAATGAGTATTGGTTTTCCTACAACGTGGTCTTCGGGTACAAAACCCCAGTAACGAGAGTCTGCCGACATGTGACGGTTGTCACCCATCATCCAGTAGTAGTCCATTTTGAAGGTGTAACGGTCTGTAATCTTGCCGTTAATCATGATTTTGCCATCTTTTACTTCCAGTTTGTTGCGTTCGTAATCACGGATGCAACGTTCGTAGATTGGAAGGTTATAGAGACTCAATTTAAGCGTCTTGCCTTTCTGTGGAATCCAGAGCGGTCCGTAATTATCGCGTGACCAAACTTTGAACCCGTTCAATGGATAAACTGGTCCTCCCATCAGGTCCGGTTCAATGATGACTTTCACCACAGATTTGTTCTGTTTCAGTTTGCCTAAAACCTCTTGGGTCAATGGGAAATGATACAGTTGGGTAAATTGACCGTTAGCATCAGGTTCAATGCCCAATTGTCTCTGCCAATCGCCTGCTTCATAAAGCTGAATATCGTCTTTGCTAATACCAAGTGAACGAAGATATTCTTCACTTAGTGATGCTCCGTCAGTTTTCACGAAATAGTTAAACTGAAGGTGTTCCGGATTCGCCATTTTCTTTTGATTGATAAAAAGCTGGTTGTTTACGATTTGTAAAACATCCCCCGGAAGTCCAACGCAACGTTTTACATAATTCTCCCGGCGATCAACAGGACGATAAACAATCTCTCCGTAAGTTCCCTGGTTGGCTTTTACTAGTTCACGGCCAATGGCAATACATTTATTGGCGTATGCATTGTGATTCATCGAATCTTTGACGAAGGGTTGCCCCATGCTTTGCAACTGACGATCGCCTTCGGTATAATACGATGAGTAAATGTCAGGATTTTGCACCTTCAACGCTACGGTATCGCCCGCCGGGAAGTTAAATACCACAATGTCATAGCGTTTAACTGTGCCAAAGCCAGAAAGGCGCTTGTATTCCCATTGCGGCCACTCGATGTACGATTTGCAATCCAGGATTGGCAGCGTGTGTTGTGCCAATGGAAATGAAAGCGGAGTATTTGGCACGCGTGCACCGTAGCTCACCTTACTTACAAAAAGGAAATCACCCACCAAAAGCGTCTTTTCCAACGATGAAGAGGGTATCTTGTAATTTTGGAAAAAGAAGGTATTGATGAAATAGACGGCTACAAGTGCAAAAAGGATTGCATCGACCCATTCCATCACTTTGCGGGCTGTTTTATTTTCCCATTTCTTCCAAAAGCCGTAATTAACACGTTTTGAAAGGTAAATGTCAAAGATGACCGGCAGCAACAGCAAAATCCAGAAGTTGCCAACCCAGTCTGCAAAGAGAATCAGAAGCACAGCAGCGACAATGAACTTAATCCACTGCTTCGGTGCAAATTTTTTCATAATGATGAATATGAATAAGTTGATAATTGAAAATCAAAATCAGAATTTCAACATGTCTTCCATGGTTAGGAAGCCTTTTTTGCCCGCGGTAAACTCAGCGGCAACCACAGCTCCAAGGGCAAAACCCTTGCGGCTTTTCGCATCGTGAGTGATGGTGATAGTATCTACTACAGATTCGTAAATGATTGAGTGGTAACCCGGAACTTCACCTTCACGAAGAGCTTCGATTGCCAGCTCGTTTGCACTATTAGAACCGTCTTTGAGCGCCCATTTGGTTTTGCGGTCAATATTCTCGAGTACACCTTCTGCTAATGTAATTGCTGTTCCACTTGGTGCATCCAGTTTATGAATGTGGTGGATCTCGGTCATTTTTACATCATAGTCAGGGAAATTATTCATGATTTTAGCCAGGTGTTTGTTGAGTGCAAAGAAGATATTCACACCCAGGCTGTAGTTTGAAGCGTAGAAGAAGGTTTTTCCATTGTTGTCACAAGCCTCTTTAATCTCCGGCATATTGTCCAACCAGCCGGTTGTACCTGCCACAACAGGCATATTCACAGCAAAACATTTGCGGTAATTCTCTAGCGCAACCGATGGCGCGGTAAATTCGATGGCTACCTCTGCACTTTGAAACGCTTCGGAAGTGAAATCATCCGGATTATTTACATCAATGATACTTACGATTTCGTGTCCTCTGCTGATCGCGATTTGTTCGATTTCGTGACCCATTTTGCCGTAGCCAATCAATGCTATTTTCATCTGTTTCAGTTTTAAATGGGCAGAATGTCAGGCTGGATCTCGGTTGAATCACTCGGATTGCGGCCTTTTCTTCTGCTTTTGATGTTTTATAAAAGGATAGTCTGTTTAAATTATTTTGGATTTTTTGTCGGGACATGCATATTTACGCCCCGTTTTTCTTTAATTTGCAAAGATATAGTTTTCCCCGAAACCAAAAGCGCCCCGTCGGAAAATCCCAAATCTCAAACGGCTTTATCTTATGGAACAATTGCTGCAATACATCTGGAAATACCGCCTTTACACCGCCGATTCTCTTCAAACCACCGCAGGAGCAGAGGTGGATGTGATTGATGCCGGCCAGCACAATACAAATTCTGGCCCGGACTTTTTTAATGCCAAAGTCAAACTCGATGGAACGGTCTGGGCGGGAAATGTCGAGATTCACCTCCGCTCATCCGACTGGATGCGGCACGGACATCACGAAGATAAAGCCTATGACTCGGTCATACTAAATGTGGTAGAGGTTTGTGATGCGGTGATTGTCCGCTCTAATGGGGAGATTGTCCCGCAATTAGTATTGCCCTTTCCCGAAACGATGCGTGAGCATTACCGCCATCTGGTAGCTGCCGATTCGGCTATTCCCTGCCGCAATCAGTTGGGTGAAATTGATCCGTTTCTCTTTTCTTCCTGGAAAAATGTATTGTTGACTGAACGTTTGGAACGAAAAACGGAAGCCATCCGTTTGTTATTGGAACAAAACAAGCAAAATTGGGAAGAGGCCTTCTATATTACCCTGTTACGCAGTTTTGGGATGGGTATCAACAGCGATGCATTCGAACGTTTGGCACGCAGTCTGCCGTTGAATTTTATTTTAAAGCACAGCGATTCGTTGCTTCAGGTCGAGGCATTCTTTTTCGGTCAGGCCGGATTGTTGATTGAGGAGCCTGACAATGCTTACCTGCAATTGCTTCAGCGGGAATATCGTTTTTTGCAGAATAAATTCGCTCTCAAACCGATTGAGCCTGAGGCGTGGCGATTCCTGCGGCTTCGTCCGGCCAATTTTCCGCACATTCGTTTGGCTCAAATGGCAGCTCTTTATCACAAAATGCCGATGTTATTTTCCAAAATCATACAAATTGTGAAACCGGATGAATTTTACGCATTGATGACGGTTGAGCCGAGTGTTTATTGGCAAACGCATTATGACTTTGAGGCAGAAAGCGTGAAACGGACCAAGCATCTGGGCAAAACGGCTTTACAGGTGGCGCTGATTAATGCTGTTGTTCCGATGATGTTTGCTTATGGAATGTCAACCGGTCAGGAGGAACTGTGTAACCGAGCGTTGTCTTTGCTGGAAGAGATTCAGGGCGAGGATAATGCTATTGTCAGAAATTGGAAATCAGCGGGAGTGTCGGTGGAGTCGGCTTATGATTCGCAGGCTGTTATTCAGTTGCAAAAGGAGTATTGCGACAAGAAGAAATGTCTCTATTGCCGCATCGGGCACCGCATTCTGAGCCGGAAATAAGGGAGAGAACCGCATTTGCTTCCACTCCCGAATAATTTGTGTATTTTTGTCAGCGAAAAATCAGCGGTTTTCTCCAAAAATAACTCTGCATGAACAGTCGAATTTCATATTTCTCCTTATTTATATCATCCGTTTTCGCTTTTATCGTTTCGTCGTGTGCCAATATCGGCCGTCCGGGAGGTGGTCCTATTGATGTCACGCCTCCGGTATTATTGAAAAGCACACCGGAGCAGGGGGCAACTTTTTTCAAGAAAAAGAAAATCGAGCTGGAATTCGATGAAATCATACAGGTGGAAAAACCGGGCGAGAAAATTACCGTTTCTCCTCCGCAAACGAATCCTCCTGAAATTTATACGGCAGGTAAAAAGATTATAGTTGAACTCAAAGATTCACTTCGTAACAATACGACCTATACAATTGACTTCTCGGATGCGATTGTCGATAATAACGAGAAGAATCCATTTCCAAATTTTGCCCTTTCGTTCTCAACCGGAGGCACTATCGATAGTCTGGAAGTTGGCGGTGTTTTGCTCAATGCAGAAGATCTGGAACCGGTTACGGGAATGTACGTTGGTTTGCAGCCGGATTTGGTTGATTCGGCATTCCGCAAGAAGCCATTCGTGAAAATTACCCGTTCGGATGCTTCCGGTAATTTTACATTGAAAAATGTAGCTGCAGGAAAGTATCGCATTTATGCATTGAAAGATGCGAACCGCGATTATAAATTTGACCAACCCGGTGAAGATATTGCATTCCTCGATTCGGTAATTATACCTTCTTATAAATTGGTTGAAAAAACCGATACGATTTGGAAAGATAAACTTAAGCATAAAATGGATACGGTTCGCTCTGTACTAGCGAAGCAATATTTACCGAATAATCTGTTGTTGCGCGCTTTCAACGAGAACTTCAAGTCGCAATACCTGGATAAAACCGAGCGTAAAGAGCGCAATCATCTATTGATTACCTTTGCTGCTCCGGCAAAAGAG
The DNA here is from genome assembly GCF_022808675.1 of Parabacteroides sp. FAFU027. Lineage (NCBI taxonomy): Bacteria > Pseudomonadati > Bacteroidota > Bacteroidia > Bacteroidales > Tannerellaceae > Parabacteroides > Parabacteroides sp. FAFU027. Next base: position 220,452 of record NZ_JAKZKV010000003.1, on the reverse strand, counting down.
TTACCCCGTTTGCGCCCGCTCAATTTTCCTGCAAAAAACTGGGCCAGACTGGAGCGAAGTGCAACTAACGATACATTAAACTTCTGGATTAAGGATTCCACCATTTATAAGAGTGATACCTTAAGACTGGAGGCTACCTATTTGCATACCGATTCTTTACGCAGGCTCATTCCTCAGACGGATACATTGACTTTTACTTTTCATGATATAAAGTTAGCTCCCTCCAAAAAGCCTAAAAAGAAAGATGAGAACGCCAAAGTGGAAAAACCTGCCCTTCAGGTTGAATCAAAATTCGGAGGTTCAATGGATTTGTATGGCTTGATGGACTTTTCTCTTCCTGTTCCAATTGATTCCATTGACGAGAAAAAGTTCCATTTCGAAGAAAAGAGAGATTCGCTCTGGCATGCTTTAAAAACTCCGCCATTTGCGTATGATTCGTTGAATATCCGGAGGTTTAATCTCAAATATAAGTGGGCACCCGGCCAGGAATATCGTCTGAAGGTGGATTCGGCGGCAATTTACGGCATAAATGGCCTATGCAATAAACCGATTGAGAAATCATTCAAGGTTAAAAATGTCGAGGATTATTCCGGATTCTTTATCAATGTCGCAGGAATAAACGATAGCGCTTTTGTCGAATTGCTTAATGAAAGCGATAAGATGGTTCGCCGTGAACCGGTTATTAAAGGCGTGGCAGAGTTTTTCTATGTCAATCCGGGAACCTATTATGCACGTCTTATTTGGGATAAAAATAAAAATGGGAAATGGGATACCGGTAATTTCGGGCAAAAATTGCAGCCGGAGCAAGTCTATTATCATCCTGGGAAATTCCAACTGCGGACAAACTGGGATGTAGAAGAGCAGGGCTGGAATCCACTTGCTTTGCCTTTGGATAAACAAAAACCACGTAAACTGGTGAAGAATAAGCCAAAAGAAAAGGTGAAACGTGACCCGATAACGGGAAAAGTGATTCCATCAACTCCCGTAAAAGAGAATACAGAAGAGGAACAGCAATCTCCTGTTACAGAATAGTCGTACATTCCGGAATTTGAAATAAATTAAAATATATTCCGTTAGAATGAGAGGCGTTTTTACCATGATGATGAATTCATTTTTGTCTTTCTAAAAGAAAAACAATGAGATATAAGATATTGACTTTACTATTGATTTTACCTGCTATGGCACTTTTGGCACAGGATGGGCAAAGTGCTTTTGGATTCCTCCGGCTACCGGCCTCTCCCTACATTGCTGCTTTGGGAGGAACGAATGTGTCATTGGTGACTTCGGAAAATTCAACAGCTTATCAGAATCCTGCGTTATTGTCTCACTCTTTTGACAAGCAGTTGAGCCTGGGGTATATGAATTATGTGGCTGATATAAATTCCGGGGCTGCTATGTATAGTAAGGCTGCTTCTCCCCGTGCGAATTGGGCCATTGGCATGCAGTTTTGTAGCTATGGCACTTTTAAAGAAACGAATGAGATAAATGAGGAGCTGGGGACATTTACAGCTCAGGATATGGCTCTTAACGGCATCTATTCCTATAAATTCACCGATAAATGGTCGGGGGGAATTACCGGGAAAGCGATTTATTCAGCTTTGGCGGATTATACCTCATTTGCAATTGGCGTGGATTTAGGACTGAATTATTACGATGAAGCACACAATTTTTCATTGGGGATGGCTTTGAAAAATCTTGGAGGACAGATTGTCCGTTACGATAACGTTTACGAATCGCTACCATTCGATTTTCAGATTGGTCTTTCAAAGAAATTGGCTCATGCTCCATTCCGATTCCATACCACTTTACATTATCTGACGGTATGGGATATGTCTCTTAATCGTTCGACAGATGCTTCGATTTCTACAACGGCTTATACAGGCAGTTCTGATAACTTTCTTAAGACATTGTCCAAGCATTGTGTGTTTGGAGTTGACATGCTTTTATCTAAGAACTTCTATCTCGCATTAGCATATAATCCAAAGACCTCGGATGACTTCCGGTTGTTGGAACAGAAAGGCATGCAGGGCTTTTCGTTTGGAACGGGATTTAAGGTGAGCCGGTTTAATGTAAGTGCCGCCTATTACTCACAGCATGTGAATGCTTCAACCCTTATGGTCGGAATAAATACAACCATTGGCAAACTATAACCAAACCTATAGCTGTTAATACAATAACAGCACATTTAATTAGCTATATAAACTCTCAATTTTCGATGAAAAAAATAATCATTGCCATCGATGGCTTTTCCTCATGCGGAAAAAGTACCATGGCAAAAGACCTGGCCCGTGAGATTGGCTATATCTACATTGATAGCGGCGCCATGTACAGAGCGGTTACGCTTTATTGTCTCCAGAATAATCTGATTAAAGATGGCGTTGTAAATGAACCGGAGTTGTTGCCCCGGATGGAACAAATTCAGATTTCGTTTGTTTTAAACCCCGGCACAGGAAAGCCGGAGACTTGTCTTAACGGCCAAAATGTCGAGACAGAAATTCGCACCCTTGAAGTTTCCCAAAATGTGAGCTATGTGAGCGCGATTGCATTTGTACGCAAGGCAATGGTAGCGCAGCAACAACAGATGGGAATGCAGAAAGGAATAGTGATGGATGGTCGAGACATTGGTACGACGGTTTTTCCTACTGCCGAGTTAAAGATTTTTGTAACCGCGTCACCCGAAATCAGAGCACAACGCCGATTTGACGAGATGATTCAGAAGAATGAAGTAGCCTCTTTTGATGAAATTCTGGAAAATGTAAAGCATCGGGATTATTTAGACCAAAACAGGGAGGAGAGTCCGCTACGTCAGGCAAAAGATGCCTTGCTGCTGGATAATTCTCATATGACGATTGCTGAGCAAAAGCAATGGCTGTTGGCCCAGTTTCAACGGGTGGCAGAAAATTAATTGTATGAAAAAAGATGTGATTGTAGAGATAGATAAAGGTTCCGGTTTTTGTTTTGGGGTAGTAACCGCTATTCAAAAAGCGGAAGAGGAGCTTTCCAAAGGAGGTACCCTGTACTGTCTGGGCGATATCGTTCATAATAGTCATGAGGTAGAGCGTCTTGAAGGAAAGGGGCTTGTTACCATTGATCATGAAGCTTTGAAAGGACTGAGAAATGCGAAAGTATTGCTTCGTGCCCATGGAGAGCCACCAGAAACTTATAAACTGGCCAAAGAGAATAATATAGAAATCATAGACGCCACTTGTCCGGTTGTGTTGCAGCTTCAGAAAAAAATCAAGAAAATGCACGATTCTCCAGAGTCTGATGATTTACAAATCGTGATCTACGGTAAAATTGGCCATGCTGAGGTAAATGGCCTGGTCGGTCAGACTAACCGCAAAGCGATTGTTATCGAATCATTGGCAGACCTTGATAAAATAGACTTCAATAAGGGGATTCGTCTCTATTCACAGACAACAAAGTCCCTGGATGGTTTTTCATCGGTTGTCACTGAGATTAAGTCCCGCCTCAATCCTGACGTATCTTTTGAATCTTTTGATACAATATGCAGGCAGGTTTCAAACCGATTACCAAATATCCGCCAGTTTGCAGGAAAGCATGATGTCGTACTGTTTGTAAGTGGAAAGAAGAGTTCAAATGGTAAGGTGCTTTTTGAAGAAAGCCGCAAGGTCAATCCAAATTCCTATTTGATAGAAGATGCCCGTGAGTTGAAAGTTGAATGGCTTGAGAAAGCCTCCTCTATTGGTATTTGTGGGGCAACTTCAACACCCACATGGTTGATGGAAGAAGTGGAAAAACAGGTGCGTGCTATTTTATAAAAGTATACTGTGGAAAAATGTCATCAAAATTGACGATTTTGCAACTTGGGCTGTTAAAATGCTATTTCATTGCGAATTTTGAGAGAATTATGTAAGGTAAATCAACGTAATCAGTTAAATTTGCGCCAAATTACAAACTCAAATTATTTACATACAAAACAAAGCAATTGATATGGCATTAAAATGTGTAGGGATATTGACCTCCGGAGGTGACTCTCCGGGCATGAATGCCGCCATTCGTGCGGTGACACGTGCTGCTATTTACAACGGATTGGAGGTTAAAGCAATTTATCGTGGATATAAAGGCTTGATTTCAGGTGAAATAGTGTCGTTCAGAACTCAAAACGTAAGTAATATTATTCAACAGGGTGGTACTATTCTAAAATCCGCGCGTTGCAAGGAATTTATGACACCAGAAGGACGTGCAATTGCCTACGAAACGATGCAGCGTGAAGGTATTGATGGTCTCGTTGTTATCGGTGGAGATGGCTCTTTAACCGGAGCGCGTATTTTCGCTTCAGAGCATAATGTTCCCATCGTTGGTCTTCCGGGTACGATTGATAATGACCTTTTTGGGACAGATATTACTATTGGGTACGATACCGCACTAAATACGATCATGGATGCTGTGGATAAAATCCGCGATACGGCGACTTCGCATGACCGCCTTTTCTTTATTGAAGTGATGGGTCGTGATGCCGGCTTCCTTGCTTTGAATGGTGCAATTGCTTCCGGTGCCGAAGCTGCCATTATTCCTGAAATAGCAACAGAAGTTGACCAGTTGGCAGAGTTGATTAAAAGTGGTTTCCGTAAGTCTAAAAACAGTAGTATCGTACTGGTTGCTGAAAGTGAAATTACGGGAGGTGCTATGGGACTTGCTGACCGTGTGAAAAAAGAGTACCCTGAATACGATGTTCGCGTAACTATTCTTGGTCACATCCAGCGTGGAGGTTCGCCAACTGCCAATGACCGGATTCTTGCCAGCCGTATGGGTGCTGCAGCTATCGACGCTTTGCTTGAAGGGCAGCGAAATGTGATGATTGGCGTTCAAAATGACCAGATTGTATATGTTCCTTTCTCGAAGGCTATTAAGAATGATAAACCCATCAACAAGGAGTTGCTAAACGTATTGCATACCTTGTCTATTTAATAATGAAATTATTTTATCAGGATTGGTTAGCCAGTCCTGATATTTTTCTTTTTGGGTATTTCCCTCATTATTCAATTGAATGAAAAGCTTCCTTTCCAGAATAAAAGACATTCACATTTCCCGAAAAACTGTTCTTCGGATTTCTGGTTCCATTTTAACCGTTCTTTTGTTACTGGTTCTTTTCACTCCTTCCATAGCAAAATATTTTTTCTTCAGAGAAGTTCATCGGATAGAGCAAAACAGGCATATTCAGATTGAAATAAAAGGATTTGAATTCCGGAAACTGAGTGATGTTTGCATAGATTCGGTCCGGATTATCCCACTCAAAAATGATACCTTCTTTACATGCAATCATCTGGAAGTCGATTTGAACTTTTGGAAACTACTTATGTTGGATCCGGATGTCAATACCATCTCCGCTAATTCCATGAAATGTCGTTTTATCAAGATTGGGGATTATTGCAATTACAATTTCCTGTTTACCAAAGACAAAAAACAGCCGGGAAAAACACACAAAAAAGACTATTCTGATCGGATCACAACGTTGTTAAATTCTCTGTTTAAAGTTCTTCCTTCTGATTTGAAAATTCAGGATATAGATGTCTCTTCAAATAATAATGGAAATAAGAGCCGTGTTTTGTCTCAAAATCTGAAGATTGTCAATAGTCATTACGCTTTCCCGATTCAGATTCAGGATAGCCTTGTTAGCCAAAGATGGCATGTGCAAGGTATTGTTGATAAATCGAATCGGGTTATCTCCGGAAAGATTTCATCATTGGGAGCTGAAAAAGCAATACTACCATATATTAATATGGTGTACCATGTCAGGGTTGCATTCCGGAGTCTTGCCTTTAGCCTACACCCGGAAAAAAAATGGCACAATAACCTGGCTTTAACCGGTACAGCGTCATTTAATGACCTTGATGTCGAGCATGCTCGATTGTCAACTGATAAGATTCAATTAGGAAATGGTGCTTTAAACTATCATCTGAATATTGGTGCCAATTTTGCCGAACTTGATAGCGCGACAGAGGTGAAGTTCAATAAAATTTCATTTCATCCCTATTTTTATCTCCAAAAAGATACGGATTGGAAAATTACGGCGTTAATTAATAAAAACCGGTTTCCGGCAAGCGATCTTTTAAATTCATTGCCAAAAGGGTTGTTTCATAATCTGGCTGATATTAAGGTGAAAGGAGATTTGAGTTATCATTTTCTTTTTGATTGTGATTTTGTAAATCCTGATAAGCTTCGGCTTGAGTCAAGATTAAAAAAACATAATTTCTCGATTGCTTCTTTAGGGGAACTGGGTAAGATAAATGTTCCCTTTTTGTACACAGCATACGAGAATGATCTCCCTGTACGTACTTTTGAGGTTGGGCTGTCAAATCCCAATTATTGTCCTTTGGAGAGTATTTCCCCATTGCTTCAACAAGCGGTATTGCAGTCAGAAGATGGCCAGTTCTTTTACCATCGGGGATTTCGAATGGATGCGCTCCGAAACGCATTGGTTTATGATATTAAGAAGCGACGTTTTGCCCGGGGTGGAAGCACTATCAGCATGCAGTTGGTGAAAAATGTTTTTCTGACACGGCATAAAAATATTGCCCGTAAACTGGAAGAAGCATTGTTGGTCTGGATGATTGAAGAAAATAGAACAACCTCAAAATCGCGGATGTTTGAAGTTTATTTGAATATTGCGGAGTGGGGGCCTTTGGTTTATGGTATTGGCGAAGCTTCCCGTTTTTATTTTGATAAATCACCTGCTGATTTGAATCTGAATGAAGCTATATTTTTGTCGGGGATTATTCCATCTCCGAAGAAGTTTGCAAACGCATTTGATGCCAGTGGCAGGTTGAAGTCTAATCGGGCCTGGTATTATCATCGAATTGCAGATCGTCTCTTAAGGACTGGATATATCAGTCAATTAGAGCGTGATTCTTTAAAACCGGATGTGTTTCTGTTGGGTGCAGCAAAAAGATACATAACACCTATATTTGAGGATAGCTCAGAAGTGAAAATGACTGTAATTCCCGCTGGAATCGATGGTTTGCCTCCTGGAAAGTAGCAAAATGTAACACCTTTGATCTTTGGACGCTAAAATAGAATCCTAGGTCAGATTTGAGAATTAAATGTTATTAATAAAATAAATTCCCCTGAACTATTCGTATTCTAATAGATGCTGTTAAATTTGCAGTTCCAAAATATAAGTACAAGATAAACACAACATGATAGAACTATATAGTCTAATACGCATTCTTATCGTTGAAATACAAACTCTAAAAGCAATTATTTAATATCAAAACAATTTCAAAACTATGAAAACTCAACAAAAAAACAAGTCTAGAAAGGCTAGTATCGCGTTCTCTTATGCAGTAATCCCAGTAGCATTAATTGTTGCTATCTGTGTGTTTAAATTTGTGATGGGTAACGGAGCAAACTTCGAAGGTGGTAATCCTGAAGGTCACCCGCTTCCCGGTAACATGTTGGCTACAATCTACAAAGGTGGTTTTATCGTACCTATTTTGATGACTTGTTTGTTAACTGTAATCACTTTCTCTTTTGAAAGATTTTTCGCAATCTCTAAAGCTTCTGGTAAAGGTTCAATGAATGAATTCGTTCAGAAAATCAAAGGTTTGTTGGAGCAAGACAAAATCAAAGATGCTTATGCTGCTTGTGACAAACAAAAAGGTTCTGTTGCTAACGTTGTAACAATGGTGGTTTCTAAATATGAGCACGCTGTTAATGATACCACAATGACCAAAGATCAGAAAGTGGTTGAGATCCAGAAAACTGTAGAAGAAGCAACTTCTTTGGAATTGCCTAGCTTGCAGCAAAACCTTGTAATCCTCGCAACTCTTGCATCTGTATCTACTCTTCTTGGTCTTCTCGGTACCGTATTGGGTATGATCCGTGCGTTTGCGGCGATGTCAACTGCCGGTGCTCCTGACTCAACTGCACTTGCAACCGGTATCTCTGAGGCACTTATCAATACTGCATTTGGTATCGGTACTGCTGCTGTAGCAATTATCATGTACAACTTCTTCACTACTAAAATTGACAAGTTGACTTACGCAATTGATGAAGCTGGTTTCAGCATTGTTCAGACTTACGCTGCTAAACACTAATTCATTATTTTGTAAATCAATAAACTGAGAAATTATGCCAAAAGTAAAAATCCCTCGCAAAAGTACGGTGCAAGATATGGCACCTATGTGCGATATGGCGTTTCTTTTGCTCAATTTCTTCATTCTTACTTCAAATTTTACTCAGAAAGAACCTGCTATTATTGATACCCCAAAATCAATCTCGGAAATTAAGATTCCTGAGACTAATATAATGAAGATTTTGGTTGATAATAAAGGTAAGGTTTTCTGGGGTATAGATAAACAAGCCGATAGAATTGAAGTGTTGAGAAAAATGGGGGAAATCTATAACATCAGTTTTACTGATGAAGAATATAAGCGATTCAGTGTTGTCGGTAGCTTCGGAGTACCAATGAGTGCAATGAAAACTTTTCTTGCCATGTCTCCGGAACAACGTGATAGCAAAGAGTCAGCTTTAGGTATCCCTTGCGACTCGCTGGATAATCAGTTGAAAGACTGGGTTTCGGCTGCACGTAGCGTGAATAAAGATCTTCGAATTGCAATCAAAGGTGATAAAAGTACAACCTATCCTGCTATCAAAAAGGTAATGGGAACTTTACAGGATGTAAATGAAAACCGTTTTAACTTGATTACAGGTCTCGAAGCAGAACAAGAATTAATCCCAACTAAAAAGTAATCCACATGGCAGAAATATCATCTGATCACGGGGGGGAAGGTAAAAAAGGGAAACCCAAGAAGATGTCAACTCACGTTGACTTTACCCCCATGGTTGACCTTGCGTTCTTGTTGATTACCTTCTTCATGTTGACAACAACTCTTATCAAACCACAGACCATGGAATTAGCCATGCCTCCGAAAAATGATAAAGTTGAAGATCCACCTGAAGTTGCAGCTTCGAGAGCAGTAACCGTCATCTTAGGCAAGAATCATAAAATCTTCTACTACATAGGAGCACAAGCGAATGGTGTTGATCCTAAAGTAGAAACATCTGATTTGGGAACTCAAGGCTTGAGAAAGATTCTTCTTCAGAAGAACTATAATCAGGTAACTAAAATCAGAGAACTGAAAGCAAAACTTAGTGAAATGAAGATTACTAAGGAGGTTTATGAGGAACAAAAGAAGAAAATCATGGGCGAGAAGGGTTCACCTGTTGTCATGATTAAAGCTACAAATGGTGCATCGTATAGTGATTTGGTTGATGTATTGGATGAAATGGCGATTTGTAATATTGCCCGTTATGCAATCATCGATGTTACACCTTACGATCTTGGTTTGATTAAGAATCTTGATATTTAAAAGGAGGAAAAATAATGAAACCAAAAGTAGATATTTATAATAGTGAGTGGGTGGAAATGGTTTTCGAAGGTAAGAACCAACAATATGGAGCTTATATTCTTCGTAAATCAAATTCAAAACGCCACCTTAAAGCGTTTCTTATTTCAGCGACTTTGTTTGTATTGGCAATCAGTGCGCCTTTATTGGCTAAGTATTTGATCCCTAAAAAGCACGTTGAAGAGAATACTGTAATCGAGCTGTCAAAGCTTCAAATGAAGAAAGCACCGGAAGAGATTAAGAAAGCTGTTTTGGCTCCTCCTCCTCCTCCTGCCCGTAATACCATCAAATTCGTTCCTCCGGTCATCAAACCAGATGATCAGGTAAATGAAGAAGAGGAAATGGTTACTCAGGATAAGGTAATGGAATCAACAGCAGCCGTAGGTGCTGTAAACTTTGATAAAGGTACAGATGATGTAACTGTAGCTCCTGCACAAACGACTATTGCAGAAGAAAGCACAGAGCCTTTTATCATCGTAGAAGAGATGCCTGAATTCCCGGGTGGAACTGAAGAGATGATGAAATTCCTTGGTAACAATATCCGTTATCCGGTTATTGCTCAGGAAAATGGCATTCAGGGTATGGTAATTCTTTCGTTTGTAGTAAGCAAAACCGGTCAGATTTCTGATATCCAGGTTGTACGTGGTTTAGGTTCTGGTTGTGACGAAGAAGCTGTTCGTGTGGTTCGTAAGATGCCTAACTGGAAACCAGGTAAACAAGGAGGTGCAGCAGTACCTGTTAAGTTTACTTTGCCAGTGAGATTTGCATTGAAGTAAGAATAGTGATTTATAACTATTATCTTTTTGAGAATGAAGCGAAAAATGTCATTTAAGCTAATCTTTGGGATTGCAATGACCGTTATCTATTTGGCTTTTGGCTTGGTATTATTATTAACCAAAGATATATTATGGCCAATTAGCGGAGCAACCCGAATTGGGATGGGTGTACTGATTTTGCTATTCGGTTTGTATCGTCTGACGCAGGTTTATAGCTGGTATATTGAGCAAAAAAATATTGATAGAGGTTCAATAATGACCTTGTTGATATTGGTTTTGAGTCTGCAAAGCTGTGGATATAAAAATCCCGGTGTAGGTAATTCATCGACTGACACTACTATAGTTTGTGTCGATGAAACAGTAACACCGGTTATAAAAGCAGAAGCTGAAGTTTTTGAGGTTATGGATACACTTGGCACGTTGAAGATTGACTATATTCCGGAAGGAAAAGCGATTAAAAATGTGCTGGATTTGAAATCAATGATGGCTGTTGCAACCAGACAGTTGACGCAAAAAGAAGAAGATTTTCTTAAGGAAAAATCTTACGTTGCACGTCAGACCTGGATAGCTAGCGATGCTATTGCTTTGATCACAAATCTCTCTCAGGGTGATACAATTCTTTCTGAGAAAAATGTCCGTGATATTCTGACCGGAAAAATTACAAACTGGAACCAACTGAACAAAAAAAATCCTTCTCAGCCAATTAAGATTGTTTTTGATAATCAAAACTCAAGCTTAGTGCGATATATGGCAGATTCGATCTGTAAAGGACAGAAACTCGCTGTAAATACCTTTGCTATGGATGTAAACCGTGATGTAATTGATTATGTTGCGAGAACTCCCGGAGTACTTGGTTTTATCGGAACATCTTGGATTGTTGATAAAGATGATTCTTTGCATCTTTCGTTCCATAAAAAGATAAAGGTTATGTCTATTTCTCCAGGTGAAGAAGTAGATCCGCTAAATAGCTTTAAACCTTATCAGGCTTACATCTCAGACGGAGTATATCCATTTGGTCGGAAAATATATACAATAAACATTGAGCCCGTTAGTGGAAAGGCTTCGCGTTTTGCATCCTTTATTGCCGGTAACAGAGGCCAGCGTATCATTTTAAAGACCGGGATAGTACCTGCAATTGCGCAAACCAGAGTGGTGAGCGTGAGAAGTAGTCTATAAGCTTGTGATTATTATAGATGAAGTTGAAGAATGATCCTTTTTAATTTAATATCAGAGTTTCTGGTTTTGAATTAAAAATGTGTATCACTCTTCAACTTTTTCGTTTTCGATTAGTCGAAAATAAAACCATAAATTAATTCTATGATTATGATTAAGAAAACGCAAATCTTAGCTATGTTGCTTATTGCCTTCTCTATGGGGCAGGCTATAGCACAAAAATCGGCGTTCAACAGTGCATTTTTATTGCTAGAGGATGATCAATATTCAAAAGCTACAACATTAGCAACATCCTTAAGCGGTAGTGAAACCGATTTTATTTCCGGAGAAATCGCCTTAAGAAAAGGCGATGTGAATAAAGCTCAGGAACTTTTCAATAAATCTGCAGCAGATGTGAAAAGTCCCTGGGGGATTGTCGGCCTGGGTCACCTCAGTTTGCAAAAAGGAGACCTGGTAGCAGCAAATGCGAATTTCGACAAAGCTGTAAAGGTCAACAAAAAGAATGCGCCTACTTATGATATTATCTCGCGTATTTGTCTGTCTTTAGATAAACCGGATACAGCCACTGCGATTAAATACCTGAATAAAGGTTTGGATGTGAATAGTAAATATTCATCTTTCCAGATTATTAAAGGTAATATCTCTGCGATAAAAGGTGACTTTGGTGCAGCTGCAAATGACTATCAGCGTGCTTTATTCTTTGATCCAAACAATGCTGAAGCAAGCCGAGAATTAGGTGTGCTTTACACAAAAGCAAAAAATTTCCGTGATGGTTTGGAAGCATTGAAGAAGAGTATCACACTAGATTCAGATCAAATCACTGTTTATAAAAATCTTGGTGATTTGTATTATACATTTGGTAAATATACAGATGCAGAGGATAACTACAAGATCTATATGGATCGTTGCGAAAAATCTACTGAAAATCTGGCTCGCTATGCTTTCATTCTTTTCTTTAACAAGAAATACAGTGAGTCGTCTAAGGTTCTTGATGAACTTCTTAGCACAGGGGCTTCAGCTTCAGTTCTTTATCGTGTGAAAGGTTATGTTGCTTGTGAAACAGGTGATGTAAAAGGTGGTTTGGATTATATGAATAAATTCTTTGCTGCTCACAATCCCGATAAAATCATTTCTTCTGACTACGTTTACTACGCTAAGTTGTTGTTGAAAGATGGTCAGGATTCACTCGCTGCCACTAAATACGAAAAAGCGCTTACGGTTGATTCAACAGTTGTTGAAAACTACGACGCTTTAGCTGATATTTATTCAAAACGTAATGATCACCTCAATGCAATTCGTATTTATACTAAATTGCTGACAGTGAAAAATGATCCGGCTAATATCAACTTTAGCATTGGTAAAGAGTACTATTATGAGGGTTATTATCTTTCTACTAAAACGAAATCTGCAAATGGCGCTCCCGTATTAACTCCCGAAGCTACTGACAACTACAAAAAAGGTATCGAAGCCTTTAAGTTAGTACAGAAATATAGCCCGAATTATGTTTGGGGATATATATGGGAAGGACGCGCTTCTGCTCAGGTTGATCCGGAAGCAATGACATCGGCGTCAAAAGATGCTTACCAAAAAGCATTTGATATTCTGTCACAAGGAGATCCTCAAAAAGGAGCAAAAAGTAAGATTGAATGTCTGAAATCTATCGGTTGGTATTATCTTGCTAATTCAGACCGTGCGACTAACGGACAGAAGGACGAAATGAAGAAACAGGCCATTGCAAAATATGAGCAAGTGCTTCAGATTGATCCAACCGATGCACAGGCTAAACAAGCGATTGCCAGCTTGAAAAAATAATAATGTTATTTATTCCATAGAAAAGGTTGCCATTTGGCAACCTTTTTTGTTATTTAGCTATACGAAGATATAACTATTCATTTACTACTATGGAAAGTGACAGCTTAAAATCGTACGCTTCTATCTTGCTGGTATATACCGGAGGTACAATCGGTATGATTGAAGATCCCGAAACCGGCCTGCTACGTCCGTTTAATTTTGAACATCTGGTGGATAATGTACCGGAACTGAAGCGGTTCGATTTTCACATTGATTGTGTGCAATTTGATCCACCGATTGATTCTTCCGAAATTGAGCCTGTCGATTGGGCTAAAATAGCTAAGGTAATTGCTGATCAATACGAGGAATATGATGGATTTGTTATACTACATGGTACCGATACAATGTCGTTTACGGCATCGGCCTTAAGCTTTATGCTGGAAGATCTGAATAAACCGGTTATTTTCACTGGCTCTCAATTGCCCATCGGAACATTGCGTACAGACGGGAAAGAGAATCTGATTACCGCTATCGAACTGGCTGCCATGAAAAAGAACCATCGGGCAGTCTTCCCCGAAGTATGTGTATTCTTCGAGCGCCATCTGATGCGGGGGAACCGTACTTCCAAGATAAATGCAGACCGCTTTAATGCATTCCGCTCCCATAACTATCCGTCGTTGGCTATTGCGGGAATACAAATCAATATCAATGCTTCTGCTATCAAGACAATCGGGCGCTACCAGCCCCTTCGACCTCATTACTCCCTAAACCAGAATGTCGTTATACTGAAACTCTTCCCCGGGATTCAACCCCAGATTGTGGAGCAGATACTTGACCTGCCTACCCTGAAAGGCATTGTCCTTGAAACCTACGGTTCAGGAAATGCTCCGCAGAAGGAGTGGTTTCTCTCCAGCCTGAAACGAGCTGTCGAACGTGGGGTCGTGATTGTAAACGTAACCCAATGTCTTTCCGGAACAGTCTCCATGGAACGGTACAAGACAGGACATAAACTGCAGGAGATAGGGGTAATCAGCGGGCGGGATATTACAACAGAAGCGGCTGTAACCAAGTTGATGTTCCTTTTCGGTCAAGGCTATAATGCGGAGCAGGTTGCCCGAAAAATGAATGACTCCATTGCCGGTGAAATTTCAGTCGCTGCGGTTGTTGATTAATTGTTAGGATTGATACACTGCATCCAGACAACATTTTCAAAACCATTCTCCGTGTTGAGCCATTCACGAAGCAGTCCGTTTTGGATAAAACCGCATTTGCTGAACAGATGAAGGCTAGGGGTGTTTGCGGATGGCACATGGGCATAGATTTGATGCAACTGGAGGAAGTTAAAGCAATAGTTTTTGATAAGCTCCAGCGTTTCATGTCCCAAGCCCTGCTTTTGGACAGAGGAGTCAATCAGGATGCCAATAGCAGCCCTCCTATGAAACGGGTCAAAATCAAACAAGTCTATCGTTCCGACCGGTTGTTCGTTCTCTTTAAGGATAATCATTAACCGGAGCTGTTTCGCTTCGAAGATGTCGAGATGCGAATTGGCGATGTATTCTTTCAGCGTAAATTTAGAGATAGGGGAGAGTGTGGAGCCGAATTTCCACAGCGTAGAATCATTTTCCCATTTATATAGAACGTCAAGATCTTCCGGTTCCGGAGCACGGAGGTATATGTGGTCGTTGTATAGCATAAAGGCCTTTTTGCTGGATTTGAAAAACAAACTGCCAATATACGAATAAAAGCAGCCGGATATTCCTATACCCGGGAATAATATCATATTTCCCGAATATGCTTTTTTATTTGTTTGTTTTTGAATATATTTGCAACTCATCCAATTAGAACAGGTGTTTTAATTTTCTTATCCGGGAACAATGAGGCCTTCTTTTTGTTTACTTTACCAGATAAGATATTTTTCTAATAATCATAATAACTAACTTATGAAAAAATCAAACATTTTCGTTGCAGTATTATTAAGCGGTAGCTTATTGCTGTCAGGTTGTTCATCCATGTCAAATGCAGTGAAAGGCGGACTTATCGGTGGTGCAGGTGGTGGCGCTTTGGGCGCAGGGATTGGTGCATTGGCCGGAAAAGGTAAAGGTGCTGTAATTGGTGCTGCTATTGGTACAGCAGTTGGAGGTACAGCAGGTGTATTGATCGGTAAGAAAATGGATAAGCAGAAAAGAGAACTTGAGGCTATCCAGGGTGCTAAAACAGAAGAGATCACTGACATCAACGGTTTGAAAGCGTTGAAAGTGACTTTCCAGGAAGGAATCTTGTTCCAGACCGGAAAGGCTAACTTGTCAGCTTCATCTAAAACTGCATTGTCTCAATTCGCGACTTCAGTTAAAGGCAATCCTCAGACTGACATCGTGGTTCAGGGACACACTGATATCACCGGTGGTGATAAAATCAATGTTCCTTTGTCAGAAAAACGTGCAGCTAGCGTACAATCATTCCTTCAGGCTCAGGGATTAACCAACAAAATCACCGCAATGGGATTGGGTTCTTCACAGCCTGTATCTGACAATACAACTGCGGCAGGTAAAGCTCAAAACCGTCGCGTAGAGGTTTATATCTCTGCAAACGAAGAGATGATTAAAGCTGCCGAATCAGGTACTTTGAAATAATCTTACGAATATTATTCAGAAGCGGGAAAGTTCTTTCGGGAGCTTTCCCGCTTTTTTGTTTTTGTCCGTTTCGTGAAAAAGATAAATCCTTATCTTTGTGGCACTTTAAAAAGATGTAAAAACCACAGAATTAAAATTAATCAGATATGAAGACTTACCTCGTGACCGGTGGGGCCGGATTTATTGGCGCCAACTTTGTGAAATACATGTTGAATAAATACAGCGACATCCAGTTGGTGGTACTTGATGCCCTTACCTATGCCGGTAACCTGGGAACGATCATCAAAGAGGTGGAAGACCCGCGTTGTGTGTTCGTGAAAGGCGATATCTGTGATGCAAAACTGGCCGACGAGCTGTTTGCCAAATACAACTTCAACTATGTAGCGAACTTTGCGGCTGAAAGCCACGTGGATCGCAGTATCGAAAATCCGCAGTTGTTCCTGATTACAAATATCCTCGGTACTCAGAACCTGCTTGACGCTGCCCGCAAACATTGGGTGACCGGTAAAGATGCCAATGGCTATCCGACCTGGAAAGAGGGCGTGAAATTCCACCAGGTTTCGACCGATGAAGTGTATGGCAGCCTGGGTGCAGAGGGCTATTTTACCGAAACCACGCCGCTTGACCCACGTAGTCCGTATAGCGCTTCGAAAACAGGCTCCGACCTGATCGTGAATGCCTATGCCGAGACTTATAAAATGCCGGTAACCATTACCCGTTGTTCCAACAACTACGGTCCTTACCATTTCCCTGAGAAGCTGATTCCACTGATCATTAAAAATATCCTGGAAGGTAAATCCCTGCCTGTTTACGGTGATGGGACCAACGTGCGTGACTGGTTATATGTGGAAGACCACTGCAAGGCGATTGATATGGTCATCAACAACGGCCGTATCGGTCAGGTGTATAACGTGGGTGGGCACAACGAGAAACAAAACATCGAGATCGTGAAGCTGACTATCTCCACCATTCGTCAGCTGATGGAAGAAAATAAGGCTTACCGCGAGGTGTTGAAGAAGAAAGAGATCGTCAATGGTGAAATCAGCATCGAATGGATCAATGAGAGCCTGATTACCTTCGTGAAAGACCGTCTGGGCCATGACCAGCGTTATGCAATTGACCCGACCAAGATCAAGGACGAATTGGGCTGGTATCCTGAGACCATGTTTGCCGAAGGAATCGTGAAGACTATCCGTTGGTACCTTGAAAATCAGGGCTGGGTAGAGGAAGTGGCCAGTGGCGACTACCAGAAGTATTACGATGAGATGTACGCGAAGAGATAATTGCGTCTCTGTTTTAACTAAATAAGCCAGTGAGGGGGTAGCTTGGAGCCATCCCCTCACTAACGATATAAATCCTGCATCCGACGCTATTAGTCAGGTGCAGGATTTTCTTTTTTGTGGAAATAGATTTGGTCTGAATATACTAATCATATTGAAGTTTCTCGGAAATGATACTGACTGTTTTTGAAAAAGAAAAGCAACTTATTCTGGAAAGATGTACATTTGTATATGCCAAAGATGTACATCTATAAGATATGTAAATGTACATCTAATAATCGAATAGATGTACATCTTTATGGAAATTCATCAGGTTGTTATTAATAAACTTACCGTATCATTGAAATAAAAGTAACGGATAAATATCAGAAAACTATGGGATTCAAATACATTGTAAAGACGAAGCGTAGCGGTGTCGGTGAAAGAAAGCCAAATATTACGCAATACCTGTTCGTTCGGGTGAAATAGATACACGTCGGTTGGCTAAAGAGTTATCAGAACGTTGTACTCTGACGGAAACCGACGTTCGGGCCACGCTGATTGGATTGGTCGAGATTATGGAGGAATATCTCCATCAGGGCTATAGCATCCGGTTGGAGGATTTAGGGCGATTTACCGTTTCGGTAACGAGCGATGGACATGAGACTCCGGAAGAGTGTACACCTAAACGGGTGAAGGCGAAGAAGATTTGCTTTATGGCGGATAAGCGGTTGAAAGAGAATCTGAAGCATGTGAGTTTTGAACGTAAGAAGTGAAATTATTGAGCGGATGACTTCAAGTCATCTGCTCAATAAAAAGAACTGGCATTTTATTCCACCCCTCCTTCAAACCTCATGTGCGCTACTACCAACCGGATTTCCCCGTAAGAAACATCGTCCCCAAGGGCTTCCTTAACGGGAGTCATGGAGGTGGTTTCCAGTTTGTGGAACTGGTCGATGATTTGTTGCGCCTTATTGCGGTCAAGCAGTTCGTCTATTCTAATCTCGCCGGTGGAGATGTAGTGGGCGAGGTGGCCTTCGATGGTGTTCGGTGTCAGGGTGCGTTCCTGCGCAATCTCTTCCACGCTTTTCCCGCTTTTGAAGAGGTCGAAGGAGACTTTCTTGGTATCGATCTTCGGCGCTTTTGTCTTCTCTTCTATTTTGAAATTATCTGCCGAAACGGTGGTCTGGATATTATTCGCCTGTCGGTATTGCAGGATAATATTCAGAATTTCCTCCCCAAACTGTTTCAGCTTCTGCGGACCGATGCCGTGGATGGCTTTGAGCTCTTTCATCGAGGTCGGCATCACAGTTGCCAGTTCAGCCAGAGACTTTTGGGATAAAATCATGTACAAATCAAGCCCGAATTCCTCTGCTTTGTCCTTGCGCCACTCCCGGAGGTATTTCACGAGGGCGTTATCCTCATTGAGCTGAATCTTAGGAGTAGTCTTCTTGCGTTGCGGCTCCTCAATCAATGCCTTGGCACGCAGGGAGAGATAGTCGCGGAAGTTGAATCCCGTCAGGCAGGCATTCAGGCAAACCTCTTTGACCCGGATATCGGCAAAGATGCGTTCTAATGGCTCATCCAATGCCTTTTGTACCGCTTTATTGTCAATCTCAACGATACAGTTGCTTTTCACCTCACCGACCAATTTCTCCGTCAGGTCAAGGTAATAGGCCGATGCTTTGCGGATGCGCTCCTGCAACGGGGCATTGCCTTCGATATCGGGATTGACCGCGATGAGTTGCTGCAACTGGATGGCAAACTTCTCGGCTACCGTCACGGCATTGTTTTTAATCGACTCGATAATCTCTGTCACACTCTTTGCCAACCCATCGGGAAGAATGGTCACGTGCTCCTTGGCCTGTTTCTGGTATGCGTACAGGTTACGCAGAACCGGCTGGTAATCAAACAGGTCAAGCAGGAGCTCCAGCTGGTAGTCCCGTTTCGACTGGTCGAGCTGCGCATCGTTCGGCGCATTCTGGTCAATGTTGTGGTTGAAGTCCGTAACCTCGTGGTCGCTGATGACGCTGTCGGCAGAGATGGGCGTACCCAGCACCAATCCTTCGAGCGACTTGCAGCGGCTTAATGCCACGTAAGTCTGTCCGTGTGCGAAGGCCGCTCCGGCATAGATAATCGCCTTTTCGAAGGTCAGACCCTGGCTTTTGTGGATGGTAATAGCCCATGCCAGCTTGAGCGGGTATTGGGTGAAGGAACCGATAGAGGATTCATCGATTTCTTTGGTGGTTTCGTTCAAGGTATATTTCAAGTTGTCCCACTTCTCCCTTCCGATGATGACAGGCTCGAACCAATCCTCGCATTTGACGCAAACACCGTCATCGTCAAAGTTGGTCACGATGCCGATTTTCCCGTTGAAGTAGAGCTTGTCACGCGAGGAATCGTTTTTGACAAACATCACCTGAGCACCGACCTTTAGCTCCAGCTCCTTTTCGGTCGGGTAGGAGTATTCCGGGAAATCCCCTTCGATAGTTGCCCGGAACAGGTGCTTCTGGAGTTTGATGTCGTTGAGTTTCGACTCGTTAATCTCCTGCGCCTGCCGGTTGTGCGTGGTCAGGGTGATACAGCCCTCTTCCGAAGCGGGTTTGAAGTTGGGGATAAAGCGGGCGTTCAGCTCATTCAAAGCCTCCCGGTCCAGTTTGTTGTCCCGGATTTTATTGAGAATGGAGATAAAGTTCTCGTTACTCTGGCGGTAGATGTGCTTCAGTTCGATGGGAACGAAGCTGGTCTTCTTCAACGCCAGTGATTCGAAGAAAAAGAGCGAACGGTAGTAGGGGCGGAGCAATTCCAGATCCTCCTGCTTCACTACCGGAGGGAGCTGTTGCATATCGCCAATCATCAGCAACTGAACCCCGCCGAAGGGCAGACTGTTGCGGCGGTGACGGCGCAATACCTCGTCGATACCGTCGAGCAGGTCGGCCCGCACCATACTGATTTCGTCAATCACCAGCAGGTCGAGACTGCGTATAATCCGAATCTTCTCTCGGCTCATGCGGAAATTGGAGGCTGAAAAACCTCCCTGTTCCTGTACGAAGGGGGCATTTGCATCCTTCGGTATCATCGGACCAAACGGCAACTGGAAAAAGGAGTGAATCGTTACCCCTCCGGCATTGATGGCAGCCACACCGGTCGGGGCTACGACCACCATCCGCTTGAGCGACGAGGCTTTGAGGGTTCGGAGGAAGGTGGTTTTCCCTGTTCCTGCCTTTCCGGTCAGGTAAATATTGCGATGGGTATATTGTACAAAGTTGTAGGCTAAATCGAGCTGTGGGTTGGTAGATGTTTGCATATCAACAACATTTTAAGATGCTAAGGTAGGTATTTTGGTTTATTTTGCAAAAAGAGATTACCACTAATGCTCTATCAATCCATCATTCCCTCACCCCCTCAATCCTTTTAATTAAAATGACGCCGAAATATACCACGAACCCTTAACTTTGCGTTTCTATCCTTAAATGATAAACATGAAACCACTCCAGATGGTCGATTTGGTCGGCCAATACCATAAAATCCGTGACGAAATCAATCTAGCCATTCAACAGGTGCTGGATAGCGCCGCCTTTATAAATGGTGCTCCGGTCCGACAATTTGCAGAAAATCTATCCCGTTATCTAAATGTAAAACACGTCATTCCCTGCGGTAATGGAACCGATGCCTTACAGATTGCCCTGATGGCGCTTGACCTGAAACCGGGCGATGAGGTGATTGTGCCCGCATTTTCCTATATTGCATCGGCTGAGGCGGCAGCTTTATTGGGGCTTGTTCCCGTCTTTGTGGATGTGGATGAAAATACCTTTAACCTGGATGTCAACCAACTCGAAGCTGCTCTTTCCCCTAAAACCAAGGCGATTATTCCCGTGCATCTTTTCGGCCAGAGCTGCGATATGGAGACGGTTATGGCATTTGCGAAAAAACAAGAGCTTTTTGTATTAGAAGATAATGCACAAGCTATCGGTAGTGATTTTCGGTTTTCAAGCGGTATATGTCGGAAAACCGGAACCATTGGGCACATTGGTTGTCTCTCCTTTTTTCCTTCCAAGAATCTTGGAGCCTTTGGGGATGGCGGTGCAATGCTGACCAATGATGATGCGCTGGCTGAAAAGTTGCGGATGATAGCCAATCACGGTCAGGCTAAGAAATATTATCATAGTCTGATTGGCTGTAACTCCCGGTTGGATACTTTGCAGGCCGCTATTCTGGATGTTAAGTTGAAACATCTGGATGAATACATTGCAGCTCGTCAAGCGGCTGCCGAACGATATTTTGATTTGCTGAAAGAGGTTCCTGAAGTTATCCTGCCCAACGTGGAGGAGCGGAGCAAGCACGTTTTTCACCAGTTTACCCTGCAAGTACCGAAGGAAAAACGGGATGCACTCAAGCAAGCCTTGCAGGATGCCGGTGTGCCTTCGATGATTTACTATCCGGTGCCGTTGCATCGCCAGCAGGCTTTTGCCGGGCAGTGTAGGATAAGTGGTGAGCTGGCTGTCTCGGAGAAACTATCCGAAACGGTACTCTCGTTGCCAATGCACACCGAGTTGACGGAAGAGATGCAGCAGCGGATTTGTAATAAGATAAAGGAATTCATGTGTAAATAGCACACTGATGACACTGATTTGAATCGATAAACACAGATGAAGAATCTGGGTAAATCCACGTTGCTTGCATTTGCGTTGTCTGTGTGCCAATTTTTAAGTTGAATTAAATAAGCAACATAGCCAAAAAGCTCTATTTTTGCCCGAATAAATACATTGACACAATGCGTAAAACACTACTGACGCTCTGCGCCTTATTCTCATTCGTCATTACAGCATTTTCCCAAATCAATACGGAACAGGTGATGGCGATTGCCAAGAATGCGCTTTACTTCGAAGATTATGTGCTTTCCATCCAATATTTCAACCAAATCATTAAGGCTAAACCTTTTTGGGCCGAACCCTATTTCTATCGCGGGGTAGCCAAGTTGTACCTAGAGGATTATAAAGGGGCGGAAGAGGATTGTTCTTCCTGCATTGACCGGAATCCCTACATCGTCAGCGCTTACCATTGTCGGGGAGTAGCCCGCCAAAACCTGAAGGATTACAAAGGAGCGGTTTCCGATTATGATAAAGCCCTTACTTTTGATCCGGAGAACCGCAATTACCTTATCAATAAAGCGGTGGCATTTCAGCAAAGCAAGGATACTGTCAACGCGGAGAAAACATTTGATTTTCTCGTAAAAACCAATCCGAATTATTACAATGCCTATGTGTCGAGAGGTAGCTTCTATGGCGAACGAAAAGATACAGCCAGAGCGTTTACTGACCTGAGAAAAGCGATTTCGATGGACAAGACCGACCCTCAGGTCTATGCTACACTGGCGACGGTGTACGGTCAGGCGAATAAATACAAGGAGGCGCTGGATAATTTCAACGAAGCGATTAAATTGGATGCCAAGGTAGCCGGCTACTACATCAACCGGGCGATTGTCCGTTATTATCTGAATGATCTGCGGGGAACAATGGCAGACTATGACAAGGTGATTGAAATGGAGCCTCGTAATGCGATGGCACTTTATAACCGTGGTTTGTTGCGAATGCAGGTGGGAGATAACAACCATGCCATCGAGGATTTCGATAAAGTGTTGCAGCAGGAAAATGATAACTATTTTGCCTACTATAACCGGGGAACGTTGCGTGCCCAAACCGGAAACTTCCGTGGTGCGATTGCCGACTTTACCAAGGTTATCAACAAATATCCAGACTTCCTTCCTGCTTATTCCGAACGGGCCGAAGCGCGTAAAAAGAGTGGAGACATGAAAGGCTCGGAAAAGGACTTCTGGACTGTGGTTAACCTCAATAAGCAGGCTGATAAAATCCGCCAGCAAAAACGCCGCGAGCAGCAAAAAGAACAACAGAAGGAACAACTGGCTGATGATAAGGACAAGGTGCGGAAACAGTCAGACAAGGATATGAATAAATTCAAAAGTCTGTTGGTGGCTGATGAAACCGAAACCGAAGCGCCGAAATATAGCAACGAAACCCGAGGTCGTGTGCAGGACAAAAACATTGATGTGCAACTCGAAAACCTTTTCGTGCTTACTTACTATGAAAAAGGAGGCAATGTTAAGCCAAAGACTTATTTCAATTCGGCACTGGATAAATTCAACCAGCAATATAAACTGCCGCACAAACTGTTGCTGACCAACGACGAAGCCTCCCTGGATGAAGATCAGGTGAAGGAGCACTTCAAAACGGTTGACGAATTGTCGAAACAGATTGAGCAAAATCCGAATGATGCCAAAGTCTATTTTGCCCGCTCCATCGAATTTTTGTTGATGCAGGACTTTAACAATGCGATTGAAGACCTGAATCGTGCCATTAAATTAGACCCCGGTTTTATGCTGGCTTATTACAACCGGGCTGTGGTTCGTTACAAACAACTTAAAATTAAATTATCAGAAGAGAATAAAGGAGAATCGGAGCTGGCAGAGACCTTCTCGGTAACGAACTTGAAGCAAGCTAAAAAGCCGGTATCAGAGGCGGTGGCCGGCAAATCCAATATTCAGCTTGAATACGACATGATTCTGCATGACTTTGACTATGTTACGGCAAAGCTGCCGAAGTTTATCTGGGCATACTTCAACCGGGCGAATATCAGATGTATGCATAAAGATTATCGTGCGGCTCTTGCCGATTACGATACCGCGATTCGCCTGGAACCCGATTTCGCTGAAGCCTTTTTCAACCGGGGATTGGTAAATCTTTACCTTAACGAGAATGAAAAGAGTGTGGAAGATTTGAGTAAAGCCGGTGAGCTGGGCATTCCGGGTGCTTACAATGTGATTAAACGGATCAAATAACCGGGTAAATTCGGGCATTGAGAACAAAACCAAACCAACGAATGTTTATTGGAAGTCCCATACAAATCAAAGAATCCGAATTATGAAGAAGTTCCAGAATGACAGTGAGCTGAAGGAGATTATTTGCAGCCATTTCAGCGAAATAGTAACAAATGTAGAGATTGAAAAACTAAGACTAACCACCTGCCATGAGGAGGTGGTGAAGATCGAACTGAAAATGGTTTACGGAGAAAATCCGGTTGAGATAACGTTAGTTCTCAACGGAGATAAGGAGCCGATGCCGGTAAAATATCTGGGCAATATGACCTATACAGCTCTCTCTAAATTTCTGATTGAACTGGGTACGTTGATTCACCGTTTATAAATCAACAATAAACAAGACCGGCCGGGTGATTTATTTCATTCGGCCGGTTTTGTTTTGCAGCCTTTCGCGGTCTGCTTTGGGGAGTTTCTTTACCACCTCATCGTATGAATGGTCAATCCATTGCGTAACTTCCGATTCTTTCATCTCGCCATTCAGCACGATGGTATTCCACAGCCGTTTATTCATGTGGTATCCGGCGGTGACACATTCGTATTTCTCCCGCAGTTCGATGGCCAGTTCCGGGTCGCACTTCAGGTTCATGCTGAGCGGATGCTCATCAATAGTAGTCAGGGCAAACATCTTCCCACATACTTTGAAGACAAGCGTAACATCATCAAAGGGGAAATCTTCGGTTGTTTCGGGAAGAGAGAGGCAGTAGTCGCGGAGTTGTTCGATGTTCATGGGATAGGGAATGAGGGGGTGATTAAATGAGGGAGTGAGGGATTAGCTGTTTGAGACTTTTGTGTTTTTTCTGACAGTTGCCATTATTTTTAGAATTTCAGTTGATTCGGTCATTAATGGCTCAAGTCGCTCAGTCGAAAAAATGCCTGCTTCACTTAGCAGTTCCAACCAGAATGACGATTCGTCAGCTTCTTCAACTACAATAGAAATCTTGCTGAAAAACTCTTTGGTTGATCTTGCACGACATGCTGCACGGTAATTAGCTGCAACAGATGTGCCGGAACGGAGTAATTGTTTGCCCAGTACCTGCGCTTCACCTGTATGAGGTAATGCTTGATATAACTTGATTATTCTCAAATCAAACTGTTTAAGTCTTTGTTTTAAAGCTTCTTTTGATCATTAGTTACGCTCATGATATTTAATATAATAGTTAGATAAATCTGATTTTACGGTAGAAGTTTCCCTCATCCCCTCAATTCCTCAATCCTTCACTCCCTACCATATCGGCGGATAAAACGCATCCTCAATATGTTCCGGTATGTAATTCTCACCCTGTTTCGTGACCGAAACCACATCGAAGCGCACCTCCATATTGAGGTCGAAAATACGGATGTAGTGGTCGGTTGCGTCCACTATCTTTCGGATTTTAGCGTTGGAGACGGCATCCCACGGATTGCCGTAGTCGAGGCGGTCACGGGTTTTTACCTCCACGATGACGAGGGTGTTGTCCTTCTCCGCGACGATGTCGAGTTCCAGTTTGCCGACTATCCAGTTGGTGTGACGGATGCGATAGCCTTTTTTGAGGAGCATTTCTTGAGCGGCGATTTCGCCTTTCTTGCCGGTTTCGTTGTGTTGTGCCATAGTTCAGTCTTTTTATCTTTGTTCTTCCTTCTGAAACGAAATGATATAAGTCACATTTACAGGCCTAAACAAAAGTAACAAATTTCTTGAAAAAGTGATAAGCCTTTATGGGTGGGTATGGGCAAAGAATTATTTTTCGTAAATTTGCACCTCAAATAAAAATCCACAATCATGCACGAAAAAATCATTATCCTTGATTTCGGTTCGCAGACCACTCAGTTGATCGGCCGCAGAGTCCGTGAAATGAATACCTATTGCGAAATTGTTCCTTACAACAAATTTCCGTATAATGACCCTACTGTTAAAGGTGTAATCCTTTCGGGAAGCCCTTTTTCCGTGTATGATGAGAGTGCATTCAAAGCTGACCTGAGCGAACTTCGCACTAAAATGCCTGTATTGGGTATCTGCTACGGCGCTCAGTTTATTTCTCATACTTCAGGCGGTACTGTTGAACCGGCAGGTACCCGCGAATATGGTCGTGCCAACATCGCCAGCCTTGAAAACAGCGATCCGTTGTTGAAAGGTGTAGAGCAGGGCGATCAGGTATGGATGTCGCACGGTGACACCATTACCCGTATTCCTGATAACTTCAAAATTATTGCAAGTACCAAAGAGGTTGACATTGCTGCTTATCGTGTGCAGGGCGAAGAGACCTGGGGGGTACAGTTCCACCCGGAAGTATTCCACAGCCTTTGCGGAACACAGATCCTCAGCAACTTCCTTGACATCTGCGAATGCAAGAGAGACTGGACGCCTGCTTCATTCATCGAAGAGACTGTCAAAAACCTGAAAGAACAAATCGGTAACGATAAAGTAATCCTGGCGCTTTCGGGTGGTGTGGATTCTTCGGTTGTGGCAGTGTTGCTTAACAAAGCGATTGGCGAGAACCTGACTTGTATCTTTGTAGATAACGGTCTGCTTCGCAAAAACGAATTCGAGAAAGTACTCGAAGACTACGCTCACCTCGGTCTGAACGTAATCGGAGTGGATGCCAAAGCTAAATTCTATGGAGAATTGGCTGGCGTGACTGATCCTGAAGAAAAACGTAAGATCATCGGTAAGGGCTTTATCGACATCTTCGATCAGGAAGCTCATAAAATACAAGACGTAAAATGGTTGGGACAAGGAACCATTTACCCTGATATCATTGAGTCGCTTTCGATTACCGGAACGACTATCAAATCGCACCACAACGTGGGCGGTCTTCCCGAGAAAATGAAACTGAAACTGGTAGAGCCGCTTCGTCTGCTCTTCAAAGATGAGGTTCGTAGCGTGGGTACAGCCCTTGGCATGATGCCTCACTTGATCAAACGCCACCCGTTCCCGGGCCCGGGTCTCGGCATCCGTATCCTTGGCGATATTACTGCGGAGAAAGTTCGCATCCTGCAAGAGGCTGACGATATCTATATCAACGGCTTGCGCGAATGGGATCTTTACGACAAGGTATGGCAGGCGGGAACTATCCTGTTG
Organism: Parabacteroides sp. FAFU027; assembly: GCF_022808675.1. Lineage (NCBI taxonomy): Bacteria > Pseudomonadati > Bacteroidota > Bacteroidia > Bacteroidales > Tannerellaceae > Parabacteroides > Parabacteroides sp. FAFU027. Next base: position 193,499 of record NZ_JAKZKV010000003.1, on the reverse strand, counting down.
CCGGTTCGTTCGGTAGGGGTAATGGGTGATGAGCGTACTTACGAGAACACCGTTGCACTGCGTGCCGTGACTTCATCTGACGCGATGACTGCCGACTGGGCGCACTTGCCTTACGAATTCCTCGCTCACGTTTCCAACGAAATCATCAACAAAGTAAAAGGTGTGAACCGCGTAGTTTATGACATCAGTTCTAAACCACCGGCAACTATCGAGTGGGAATAATTATTTCAGACGTACCGCAATCTTGCTGTGCACCTCTATAATAAGAAGTGTGTGATTAGCATCTACACTAAAAAAGCCATCGTTCGGAAGAGCGGTGGCTTTTGTGCGTTAAATGCAATACTGGGTTCAATCATTGTTTCTTAAAACCAATGTAAGTTGGACGTAATCGTCTTTGTATAAGTTTCTCAGATTCTATCTTCTTCACTTCTTTTTCTATAAGAACTTGTAGCCTATATTGTAGTGTTCTTGTATTTCTATAATGGTTTAGGTTCAACTTTCCTTCAATCCATTTTGTGAGATAGAAATGGTTAAGCGTGAAAATAAATTTATCCTTTTTAGCCTGAATCAATATTTGCGTATAAGAGTAATGATCAACATTACAGGCTGCACGATATGTTTTAAGTTGAATTTCAGGAGAGAAGATCTTCTCTTTCTTAAGGACTGTTTTGTTCTTAAAATAGAAGTTCCATACTTGATTAAGATTATATTGAATTGTATCATATACAAAACAGTCACAAGTGCTGACTTTAGCAATAGAGGTTTGACCCTTATTTTTCCACATTATATATGATACATCAGGTTCTTCATCGTAATAGCAAGTGTCCTTAACGTTCATAATTATTGTAGAACCACTACCAACACTCCGGATATCATAGGTCATTATCGTATCAATACCTTGTTGTTTAAGATTATGAATGAAGTTTTCAATTATCAAATCATTTTCACAAACTTGTGCAAGACAAGGTAGTAACATTAATGAAGAGAGTAGGCTAATTAAATATTTCATGATTGGTGGAATGGGTATATTTTTATTGTCTAGACAATAAAAATATACCCATTCCACCAAACAAATTATCCAATCATTAGAAAAGTGTCCTCGAAAATCCCACCCCGTACACAAAGTTTTGCGCATGCGGAACGCAGTTGAAGTTATTCTCATACATGGAGAAGAAATCGAGCTTGAAGTTGTCCGTCAGGTTGTAGAGCAGGCCGACGTAGAAGCGGTTGCGGTCAAAGCCATCCGGATTTTTGTTACCGTCGCGTTGTAGGCGGTAGTAGAGCTCATCTTCTACGTAGGGATAGAGGTATTTCTTTAGCTTGTAGCGTAGGGTGACTTTGTCACGTAGGAATTTATCCTGCAACTCGTGTCCATTCTCGGAAGTTTTGTAATCGACCCATTGCCCTTCGGTAAGTATGCGGTTATAAAAGAGGTAGCGGTGGTATTTATGACGCATGCTCAGGTAAACGTTGTACTGGTTACGGGTACTGTAAAAACCATCCTTTTTCTCCTTTTCCACCAAGACGTAATCCAGTCCCAGACGCAAGGATTTGCCGAATTTTATCACATTGCCAAAGTCGAAATAGTAGTAGGAGAGGTGTTGCATGTTGTCGGTCAGTCGGGCTTCATCCTGCAGGCTGAAACTGTAACGGCGGCTGATGTCAAACTCAAGTTCGCCCTTTTGCCAAAGCTGGGCGTCACGTTCGGTTTGAGCTATGATGTAGAGTGTGCTGGTCAGGAAAAGGAATAGCAAAGTCAGTTTTCTCATGGCTGAAGTCGGGTTAAACTTTGAGGTGAATATCAAGCGTTCAAATGTACGAAAATTCAACTATCATACACCGATTGAAATTGACTTAACCCTATTTCAGAGGTTGTTGATTTTATCAGGAAAAAGCGAGTTCAACTCGCTCTCGACCGACTTCGAGTCGCTCCATTCCGACTTGAAGTCGCTTCCGACCGTCTCAGAGTCGCTCCGGAGTGTCTCCGAGTCGGTCCATTTCGACTTTTTGTCGGTCGGTTTCGACTCTGAGACGGAAATTACCGACTTGAAGTCGCTCCGGACCGACAATTTATCGGTCGAGAGCGTCCCGGAGATGGTCCGGAGCGCCAGATTAGCGGTCGAGAGCGACAATCTAGCGCTCTCGACCGACAGAATGGCGCTCAAGAGTGCCAGGTTAGCACTCTTGAGCGTTAAGTTACCGGTCCGGAGTGCCAGCGAGGCGGTAATTACCGCCAACTTAGCGGTCGGAAGCGCCATTTAGCACTCCAGAGCGCTAATTTATCGGTCACGAGTGCTTCTGAGACGCTTTTGATTCAAAATCCCCTTGTCACTAGTGGTGCGGTAGGGGGATTTTGTAAAGGATCTTATATTTAAACTGATGATAAGTATTACCCTTTTATCCGTTTAGTCACCAACGCATGAATATCCTGAAGACCGGTAATCATTTTCTTCAAATCTTCATCGGTCGGTGTTTTGTAACCAAAGCCATCAATGGAGCAGATGGATTCAAATTTATTAATCAGTCGGCAGGTATCTTTCATCTCCGGAGTCAGCTCGGTTTCCACTTTTGCAGCATCGTTATAGAGGGCGATAGGCATGTGGTGCTCTGCAAATTCGTCGTAGTGATAGAGCAAAGCGACAAACAGTTTTTCGCAACACATCACGGCCATACTGTAAAGCAGGTCGTTGCCAAAGCGGCTCTTCTTCTCCAATGAACGGGAGAGGGTGCCGAGGTATTTATCTCCTTCTTCATAAATAGCGAGAGCGAGGTCGCTTAATTCTTTTAGTTCTTGCATAACGGGGGTGTTTGGATTGAGTTTACGTTTTATTCTATAGACTCATTTGCATATATCGTGCCAAATATTTAAGTAGAACATTTCCAAATAGATGACGCCTGTCGGTGTTGGAGCTGCATTTTATTTCCCTACATTTCCGAAGGGGAATGAGATTCCAAAATCACCAAAATGTAGCGAGACGACAAGATACTTCTCCGGATGTCCCTAACGTCACTTAACTACCCGCCTCATTTCCACTTAAATAAAAGTAACCCGTTGGGGTACAACGTTATTTGGTGTATCTTTGCAGCATGTTACAACATTCCACTTTAATCGAAAAGACGCTGTCCAACATGGGCATCGCGTCGCTCAACGAAATGCAGCAGGCTTCTCTCGAAGCGAACCAAAAGAACAGCGATGTGATATTGCTTTCTCCTACCGGGTCGGGCAAGACGCTCGCCTATCTGCTCCCTCTTTTACTGAAACTGAACCCAGATGTTAGCACCATTCAGGCTTTGGTACTGGCTCCATCGCGCGAATTGGCGCAACAAATCGAGCAGGTTTTCCGCAGTATGGGAACCGGTTATAAGGTGAATTGCTGCTTCGGTGGTCGTCCGATGAACAACGAGAAGCGGATGCTGGAGACTCCTCCTGCCTTGCTGATTGCTACTCCCGGCCGTCTGATTGATCACATTGACCGTGGTCACGTTGATTTGAGTAAAGTGCATACCCTCGTTTTGGATGAATTTGACAAATCGCTGGAGTTTGGTTTTCAGGCACAGATGGAGGCGGTGATTTCTTCATTGAAATCGGTTGAAAAACGAATGCTGACCTCAGCTACCGACACCGAGGAGATTCCTGAATTTACGGGATTGAATCGTCCGGCGAAGCTGAATTATCTGGTGGAAAACAATGAACTCGAAGGTCTTTCTGTGAAAACTCTTTGCGGTGCTACGTCCGATAAGATGCAGACGCTGTATCAATTGATTTGCCATCTGGGAAATGCGTCAACGCTGGTTTTTTGCAATCAGCGTGAGTTTGTAGAGAATGTTGCAGACTATTTGCGAGAGCATCGTGTGGAGGTGGAATACTTCCACGGCGGCCTCGAACAGCCGGAACGCGAACGGGCTTTATCGAAATTCCGCAACGGTAGCTGTTCGGTATTTATCTCGACAGACCTGGCTGCCCGCGGTCTCGATATTCCGGCCGTGAAAAATGTAGTGCATTTCCAGCTTCCGGTCAATGAGGATAGCTTTATCCACCGCAACGGTCGTACTGCGCGCATGGGAGCGACCGGTACTTCCATTCTTTTGCTCAATCCGAATGAATATTTACCCGAATATATTCAACCTGTTCCGGAAAATATGACTCTCCCGGGAAAGCTGGGACAACCAGCTCAGCCTGAATGGGCAACACTTTACATTGGGAAAGGCAAAAAAGACAAACTCAGCAAGATGGATATCGTCGGGTTCCTGTTCAAGAAAGGGGAATTGCAAAAGGACGAACTGGGTATCGTGGAGGTGAAGGAGTTCTACTCGTTTGCAGCCATTAAGCGGGATAAAGTGAAAACTTTGCTACAACTTGTACGCAACGAGAAGATTAAAAATATGAAGACGAAAATCGAGTTGGCCGAATAGGAACAACAGAACAGATGATATGAAAAATGCCTGAACGATGTGATTGTTCAGGCATTTTTAGTATCATCTGTTTTAGCTCTCTTTCTTGTAATCTTCAGGGAAGCGGGATGGCGAGCATCCGTACTGCGCTTTGAAGCATTTACTGAAATAGAATGGGTCGTTGATACCCACCATGTATGAGACTTCCGAAACGTTGTATTTCTGCGTCATCAGCAACTCGGCGGCCTTTTTCATCCTCCGGTTACGGATAAATTCGTTTGGCGAATAACCAGTCAGATATTTGATCTTCTTGAAGAAGAGCGTCCGGCCGGTATTTGTCATTTGAGCAAATTCATCTACTGAGAAATCGGGATTGTCGAGGTTCTTATCCATAATCTCTTCCACGAGCGTCAGGAACTGGCTGTCTCTGTCCGGGATTTGGTTGAAAGTCTCAGGTTCAGCTTCTGCAATTGGCGCATTGTTGCCGTAATGTTTGCGCAGACGTTCGCGTTTTTCCAGCAACTTATTGATCTGAAGCATCAGGTGATTCATGCTGAACGGCTTCGTGATATAGGCATCCGCTCCGGCTTCGATTCCTTCGGTATTGTATTCATCGGCAATGTAGGCCGTGAGTAACACTACCGGGATGTGGCAAGTAGCGAAGTTATCTTTCAGCTTCCGGGTCAGTTCAAATCCGTTCATACCCGGCATCATCACGTCGCAGATGATCAAGTCGGGGTCATCTTCCATACTGCGCTTGATACCGATATTCCCATCTTCAGCCGTGATTACTTCAAAGTGAGGGCTGAGCTTTTCAGTGAGGAAATTACGGATATCATCGTTATCATCGATCACCAGTACTTTGTATTTGGTATCCGCACTCGGTACATTCGGAAGCAGGTTGAGCAACGTCTCATTACCATTTTCAATAAATTCAGAGAGATTCATCACCTCTTTTTTATTGTCACTACCCGTAACAACCACCTGCTCATTTACAAAATCATCCTTTTCGTAAATATGATTCTCTAACGGAAGTTCGATGGTGAAAACAGAGCCACCTCCTTCGTTTTCGGCAAAACTGACTTTCCCTTTGTGCAATGTCGTAAATTCATTGACCAGAGATAATCCGATGCCAGTGCCCGTTACCGAGAAATTAATCTGCATAAACCGGCTGAAAAGCAGATCCTGTTTCTCTTTGGGGATACCGATTCCATTATCTGCTACAGAGATTCGCAAAACGTTTGCCGCATCGTCTTCTTCGGCAGTCAGCGTGATATTCCCACCACGGGGGGTAAATTTGAAGGCATTTGACAAGAGATTAAATACGATTTTATCGACCTTGTTTTTATCCAGATAGATCGGAATCATATCCGGAGAAGGCAGGAATCTGTATTCGATGTTCATTTTAGCGGCGACATCACTGAAGCTGATGAATATCTCTTTGAGGAATTTAACCGCTTCTACCTTTTGAAGGTTCAGTTTCTGCTTGTTGTTCTGAAGCTTACGGAATTCCAGTAACTGGTCAATCAAACGCATCAGGTGCGTGGTGTTTTTATCCAACCCTTCCACCAGATGTTGCAACGGATCCGCCATTTTGCTTTTCAGTTCATTCAGGGTATCTACACTACCCTTAATCAGGGTAAGCGGAGTACGGAATTCGTGACTGATATTGGTAAAGAAACGCAATTTATAATCGGTCAACTGGCGCTCCAGTTTTACTGCGTTATTCAGACGATGGAATTTCGTAATCAACCCATAGGCGAAATATCCGGCGGCGCCCAGCAAGATAATGTAGAGGAGGATGGCAATGTTTGACCTCCAGAACGGAGGTTCGATAATCACCTCTATCGTAGTAACATTATCGTCCCACCCCCCTTCACTGTTGGCCGATTTGACCATAAATGTATATTTGCCCGGAGGCACGTTGCGATAGGTGGCCACGTTGTATGAGCCCGATACGTTCCAGCGCTTTTCATAATTTTCCAGCATATACATATACTGGTTAGCTTTCGGATTCTTGAAATTAAGATTGGCAAATTCGATGTGGAAAACCTTGTCAGCAGCTTTCAGAACAATCTTATCGGCAAAAGTAATGGCTTTCTTCAGAGGAGCGCCCTTTTCACCGATTGGGGCATCTTCATCGAAAATTAATAACCCGGTAAGCACGACTCTGTTTTTTCCCCGGTAGCTTTCGTTGAGTTTATTCGGAAAAAAGGCATAGAAACCGTTGAGGCTACCCCACAACATCTTTCCATTGCGACAGGTCAGTGCCGCAGCCTCGGAAAAGATATTGGCAGAAAAATCATTTGAGAAATTGTAGTTCTGGAAAAGATTGGTTTTCGGATTGTACTTGTGTAATCCACTTTCCGTACTGATCCAGAGGCAGCCTGATTTGTCTTCCTGAATGGCCATAATATTATCGTTCGCCATACCCTGATGTGTGCCAAAAACCTTAAAGATGCCTTGCCCTTTTTCGTTTTCGCCCATAAACTGATTCAATCCCCCTCCGGCTGTTGCTAACCAGATTCCCCCTTTGGAATCTTCATAAATATAGCGGATTTCAGGATTGCTGAGACTTGTTTTGTCTTCTATGTCAAAGGTGTAATGTTTGTAGGCTTTAGGATTTTTCAATAGGGCGTCAGGATTAAAACGGAACACTCCGTTGCTTGTTCCGGCCCAGATCTCGCCCCTTCTGTCCATCATGAGATAGCGGATGTTTTTGAGCCAGTCATCATCATTGAAAAAGGTTCTGAACTCATTGACTCCGGATGGAGAGGTCTTTACACAAATTCCCCCTCCAAAGGTAGCTACCCAAAGGCGGCCTTTTCGGTCTTTAAGCATGGAATAAACCTGATTATTGCTCAGGCTTGAGGGAGAATCTGTTTTCCGGTAGTTTATGGCATTGGCAAATGATCCCCCCTTTAGTTCATAGAGTCCGTTTCCTTTAGAGGCCATCCAGATAGTCCCCTCTTTATCCTGGTACATACCGTAGATGTTGGATCCATTTTCGAAAACAGTTTTCCGGGTTGATAGAGTAGGATCGTATTGGTAGAGACTTCCGGCTTTTGTAGCAACCCAGATGTTTCGATTGTTGTCTTCGAGTAAAGCCTTAATTGTATTGCCGTTTCTTCCCGAGTTGAGAGGTGCCGGGTAAACGGTTTGTACATTTCGGTATGAGAATGAGATTTTATTCAGTCCCATATATTCAGTCCCGATCCAGATGTTGTTGAAATCATCTAATGCGATTGACAACAAATAATTGGATGACAATGAATAGGGATTGTTGGGTTCTGACACATAATGTTCCAAAGTCCCGTTGGCTCGGTTATAACAATACAGACCATTTCCATATGTGGTTATCCAGACGTTCCCGTGGCGGTCTCCCAAAAACTGATATCTTTCTTCATCAATCAGTTGAAGCATAGCGGATGGCAAAAGTGTAAGTTTCACAACTTTTCTGTTCTGCGGATTATACATCCATACATTACCAGTACGATTATAAACCCACAGATCCCCGAATCTATCTGTCTGGACATTCGGTAAACCGTATATTTTCTCTCCGAATATCGTCTCTTCCGGTGAGAATTGAGCGGTATAGGTATTGTAAATTAAGATTCCCTGACTCCGTGTTAATAGTAGAAGTTGGGTCGGACTGAGTACAGCTGTCTTGATAATCTCACAATTGGCTAGTTCCGCCATTTTTCCAAACTTGCGGGTTTTCAGATCATAATCTACGACTTTTCCTCTTTGAGAAATGAAGTAAACCTTATTGTTTAACTCATAAGCTTTGAAAAATGGGACAGCCTGTTTGCCCGAAAAGATTGTGTTAACCACTTGTCCGTTAATGGTCATGACAATACCTTTTGCGGTCAGAAACCAGACGTTGTGGTTTTTATCTTCAAGGATATCGTAAACTTTTTCCGAAGGAATGCGATTGATTTGTTGATTGGTGGAATATATCTTCGTGTCGATTTTATCCTCACCAAAAGAAATCTTTACACATCCGGCAGTTGCGCTCCCCAGCCAGATATTATGCTGACTATCCTCGTAAAAGAGGTTGAACTTAGTGTTCCGTAATGTCTTATTCTCAAATATCGGAATGAATTTCCCTTTTCTCGGGTCATAGCAATGATAGAGATCTGCATAAGTCCTGATCCAGATATTTCCTTTACTATCAAGATTGAGCTCTTTTAGCTTTCCACTGGAGAGGGATGAGGTATTTCCGGTCTCGGGCTTAAAGCTTTTGAACTTAATACCATCGAAACGATCGAGTCCGTTGAGCGTAGCGCACCATAAGAAACCGGTGTTATCTTTGAGCAGATCCCGGATCGTATTATGAGACAATCCATCGTTTGTTGTCAGACGTTCAAATGTGGGTTGGCCTTCAGCAAAGGAAAGAAGCGGAAACAGCGCTATAAACAGAGTAAACTTGATACAGCTTATCAAACGCATTTTTCTTGTAGTTTTAAGGATTAAAGGTCTTATTAATTGGACAAAGATACATGATTTATATCATGTCTATAATGGTTAATTATCAGATTGTATGGATCAGTGTATTATTTGTCTCACGTATCTGTACAAATATCGATACGACAAATACAACCGCTTGGATTATTATTCATTCATCTGTACGTTTTTCCATTTTATATGAGGGGAGTTCATTGTTCTTTTGCATTATCCAATGTTAGGTGATTTTGTTCCGGCGTTTTAATGTGTTATCCACAGCTTAGGGAAATAACGTTGCAACCTGTTTTAAGTTTATCCGGATAAATCTAATATGATATTTAAACTAATTTGAAAACCTTCAGTCGGACAATAACTAAATAAATCAGACTTAAAAAATCAGAAAAGCGAAACTACCATAAAACTATGAGAAAAACACTGCTATTGCTTATTGCATTAATTGCTTTTAACCAGATATATTCGGCATCATCAAAAGTTATTGACCTGAAAGGTAAATGGGCTTTTGCCATGGACCAAAACGATCAGGGCCTTTCTGAAAAATGGTTCTCAAAAAAGCTGAATGACTCCATTAAACTACCCGGTTCAATGGTCGAGAACCTGAAGGGGTTTGATATTGACCTGAAAACGAAATTTACCGGTAGCATCTACGATAGTTCCTGGTATTTTAATCCCAAAATGGAAAAGTACCGTCAACCCGGCAATATCAAGATGCCATTCTGGTTGACTCAGCTGAAACATTACGTCGGATTGGCCTGGTACCAGAAAGATGTTGTGATTCCTTCTTCCTGGAAAGGCGAGCGTGTGGTTCTTTACCTGGAACGTCCGCACTTCATTACCCGTGTTTGGGTGGATAATGTAGAAGTGGGTTCTCAAAATTCACTGGTGATTCCTCACGTATTTGACATTACTTCTGCAATTAAGCCGGGCAAACATCGTATCACCGTGCGTATTGATAACCGCATGAAGGATATCGATGTTGGTCAAAACTCACATAGCGTGACAGACCACACCCAGGGAAACTGGAACGGGATGGTGGGCGCACTTCAATTGCGTGCCGGTTCACCCGTTGGGTTCGATGATATTCAGGTATATCCTAATCTGAAAAATAAGACAGCTTTGGTCAAAATCAAAGTGATGAACGAGAGTGGTAAACCTGCTTCCGGTAAAATCACCTTATCAGTTAAAAGCTTCAACAGCAATAAGTCTCATTCAATTTCTCCGGTCGAAGTACCTTTCACCGTTTCCGGAAAAGAAAACGAAGTGACTACAACCCTCCAAATGGGTGAAGGGGTGTTGACCTGGGATGAGTTTGACCCTGCTCTATACAATCTTTCCGCGACATTGACTTTCGGGAAAGAGACTGATGCTAAGACCGTTGAGTTTGGTATGCGTGAAATGAGCATTCATGGAAAATATTTCTACGTAAATGGTCATAAAACGGTTCTGCGTGGAACTGTTGAAAACTGTCTTTTCCCGCTTACAGGATATGCTCCGATGGACGAACCTTCATGGGAACGGGTATTCCGTATTTGCAAAGCGTACGGATTGAACCACATGCGTTTTCACTCATTCTGTCCGCCGGAAGCAGCCTTCAAAGCCGCAGACCGAGTGGGTATGTACCTTCAACCGGAAGGTCCGAGTTGGCCGAACCACAGTACCCAATTGGGTAAAGGACTACCGATTGATACCTACCTCATGGATGAAACCAAACGTATGGTGAAAGAGTATGGCAACTTTGCTTCATTTACCTTCCTGTCAGCCGGAAATGAACCGCGTGGAGCCTGGGTTTCCTGGGTAAGTAAATTTGTAGATTACTGGAAAGCGACAGATTCACGTCGCTTGTACACCGGAGCATCAGTAGGCAATGGCTGGGCATGGCAGCCGAAGAGTCAATATCATGTGAAAGCCGGGGCCCGGGGCCTGACCTGGAGCGGTGGCCGTCCGGAGTCAATGTCTGATTATCGGGATAGAATTGATACTGTAAAACAACCTTACGTTTCTCATGAGACCGGTCAGTGGTGCGTTTTCCCGAATTTCGATGAAATCAAAAAATATACCGGGGTAACCCGTGCCAAAAACTTCGAGCTTTTCAAAGAAGACCTGGCAGACAACGATATGGCTGATTTGAGCCACGAATTTCTGATGGCATCAGGAAAACTACAGGTATTGTGCTACAAACATGAAATAGAGAAAACGTTGCGCACTCCCGATTATGCCGGATTCCAATTGCTTGGACTCAATGATTACTCCGGTCAGGGAACGGCATTGGTAGGCGTATTGGATGCTTTTTGGGATAATAAGGGGTACATGACCGGTCCTCAGTTCCGTCGCTTCTGTAACTCTACTGTGCCGTTGGTACGTATGGATAAATTCGTTTTCCGAAACAATGAAACGCTAAATACGAAAGTTGAGGTAGCTCACTTCGGCAGAGAAAAGTTACCTAATGCTAAAACTATCTGGCGAATCAAAGATGCTTATGGATTAGTGGTAAAACAAGGCTTATTGTCCGTGAAAGATATTCCGGTAGGAAACAATTTCGATTTGGGAGAAGTAAAACTGGATTTATCGGAATTCCAATCAGCTGCTAAACTGAATCTGGAAATCTCCATTGAAGGAACTGATTTTGTGAATGACTGGGATTTCTGGGTGTATCCAGAACAAAAAGAGCAGGTAAATACTGCCGGTATTTACGTTACCGATTCTTTGGATGCAAAGGCTACTAAAATTCTGAATGACGGAGGGAAAGTCCTGATACTGGCTGCCGGAAAAATCAAATACGGAAAAGATGTGGTACAACAGTATCAGCCTGCTTTCTGGAATACTTCCTGGTTTAAAATGCGTCCTCCGCATACAACCGGTGTTTTCATCAATAATTATCATCCGGTTTTTAAAGATTTTGTGACCGAAGCGTGGGGAAATATGCAATGGTGGGAGCTGATTAATAAAGCGCAGACCATGTTGCTGACTGATTTCCCGAAAGGTTTCCAACCGATTGTTCAGCCGATTGATACCTGGTTTATCAACCGTAAACTGGCAATGTTACTGGAAGCAAACGTTGGCAAAGGGAAACTGATGATTACCTCTTGTGATTTGAAAAAGAACCTGTTAGAGCGTCCGGTAGCTGAAAGTCTGTACCGCTCGATTGTAAATTACATGCAGTCGGATAAGTTCCGCCCTGAAAATACCGTAGATATTCAACAAATCAAAGACCTCTTTACCAAAGAGGCTGCAGCGATCAGCTCTTACTCGAAAAGCAGCCCGGATGAGTTGAAGAAGGGTGTGAAATAAGGAATGAGGGATTGAAGTCCTTATGAAACATGTTCATTTGATGTGGAATTTGAAATAAAAGAATCAATAAATGAAATACATACTTGGAGTATTGCTCCTCGCGGCATCGTCTTTAATACAGGCACAGCAGACTGAATGGAAATTCGACTTTGGAACAGCGAATACAGAAAAAGGTTATGTAGCCGTTACACCGGCTGATAAGTTCTCAGACAGTAAAGGGTACGGTTTTGATTTGGGGACTACACCCGAAGCTTTTGACCGTGGAGGTAAAAACGCGTTGACCTCTGATGGAGTTTGTGGCGGAAAACCGTTCTATTTTTCAGTAAACCTCCCGGAAGGAAATTACAATGTTAAAGTGATTCTCGGAGATGCGAAGAAGGCTTCATTAACAACCGTTCGGGCTGAATCACGTCGTCTGATGCTGGAACATGTTGCCACTAAAAAAGGAGAGTTTTCAACACAGACTTTTACCGTGAATATCCGTAATCACCGTATCTCTGCAACGGATACGGTTAAGATAAAACCCCGTGAAATCGGTAAGCTGAACTGGGATAATAAACTGACGCTCGAATTTAATGACGAGCACCCATCGGTAGTAGCATTAGAGATTACCAAGGCTGATGTGCCGACGGTATTCCTTTGTGGAAATTCAACCGTGGTTGACCAGGATAACGAGCCCTGGTGTGGTTGGGGACAGATGTTTACCCGTTTCTTTGGCAAAGGTGTTGCCATTGCCAACTATGCCGAATCGGGAGAAACAGCATCGACATTTATTGGTGTGAAGCGATTGGCTAAGCTTTTGACTCAAATGAAAAAAGGAGATTACATCTTCATGGAGTTTGGTCACAATGACCAGAAACAGAAAGGAGAAGGTATCGGACCTTTTACATCGTATAAAAAGACGTTGAAACAATTTATTGCAGAAGCACGCAAACGAGGTGCTACTCCGGTGATTGTTACTTCGATGCATAGAAGAAATTTTGATGGTGATGGTAGAGTGGTCAATACTCTGGGCGATTATCCCGAAGCCGCACGTCAGGTGGCAGTCGAAGAAAAGATCGCCCTCATTGACCTTAATGCCATGAGCAAAACTTTATATGAGGCTTGGGGCCCTGAGAAGTCAATTAAGGCGTTTGTGCATTATCCGGCAGGAACGTTTGAAGGTCAGAGCAAGCCATTGGCAGATAATACTCACTTCAATAGTTACGGTGGTTATGAGTTGGCCAAATGTATTATTGAGGGAGCCCAAAAGGCTCGATTGGGTTTCATGACCTATCTGCGTTCTGACTATAAGACTTTTGACCCGGCTAAACCGGATGATTTTGAAAAATTCCATTTGCCCCTTAGTCCGTTTGCGTCTGTAGTTAAGCCTGATGGTAATTAATTCGATAGGTATATTCAATAGATATTAGGTAATAAACAAGTTTATATGTTGCTGATGAAAAAATCTCTTTTGTTCTGGTTGGTTCTGTTTTCCACTACCTGTCTTGTGGCAGGCAAGCGCGAATCCATATTGAAGGTATATCCTTCATTGACCTGGATAAAAGAGGTTGGTGCGAAGGAATTTCCCAAAGTGAAAAAGATATATTCCGTTGCAAAATACGGAGCGGTAGGAGACGGAAAGACCCTAAATACAAAAGCAATCCAGGCGGCCATTGACGAATGTGCCCGGAATGGCGGAGGTATAGTTACTTTTCCTGCCGGGGAATATCTGACCGGTTCGATTTTTCTGAAAAACGGAGTAAATCTCCGCGTTGATAAAAATGTAACACTGCTCGGAAGCCAAAACCTGGAGGATTATCCCGAATTGCTGACCCGTGTAGCGGGTATCGAGATGGTTTGGCCGGCAGGATTGATTAATGTGATGAATGCAAGTAAAGCGGCTGTTACCGGTAAAGGAACCGTTCATGCTCAGGGTAAGCCTTTCTGGGATAAATACTGGACAATGCGCAAGGATTACGAGGCTAGAGGATTACGCTGGATTGTCGATTACGATTGCAAACGTCCGCGTACCCTTGTCGTGGCTAATTCTGAAAATGTAACAATTTCGGGTCTGACATTTAAACAATCCGGCTTTTGGACAATCCAACTACTTTATTCCAATAAATGTACCGTTCATGGCGTGACTATTCTCAATAATGTTGATGGTCATGGACCAAGTACCGATGGTGTCGATATAGACTCATCCAGTCGTATTTTGGTAGAGAACAGCTATATTGATTGCAATGATGATAATTTCTGTCTCAAATCCGGTCGTGATGCCGATGGTCTTCGGGTAAACCGACCGACAGAATATGTGGTGATTCGCAATTGCGTTTCGGGTGCGGGCGGTGGTTTGTTTACCTGCGGTAGCGAAACTTCCGGCGGAATTCGTAATATTGCGGCCTATAACCTGAAAGCAGCAGGTACCGGTGTAGGGTTGCGTCTGAAATCGGCAATGACACGGGGCGGTGTTACCGAGAATATTTATATCCACAACGTGGAAATGGCCGATGTGGGTACAGCCATCGAGACATCACTTAACTGGAATCCAACCTACAGCTATTCGACTCTTCCGGCTGAATACGAAGGGAAGGAGATTCCCTGCCACTGGAAGGTGATGTTGGAAAAGGTAGAACCAGAGTCGTTGGGAGTTCCAACTTTCCGCAATGTCTATATGTCAAATATTCATGCCAGCAATGCGAAGCAAGCACTGGTCGCGGCAGGCGCTAATAATTCCCTGCTGACCAACTTCCATTTCAGGGATATTGAGATTCACACCAATAAACCCGGAAGTATAGTGTATGCAAAAGATTGGGAGATAACTAACTTTGTATTCTCGGATACCACCAGAATAAAGCTGGAGAAATGCGAGAATGTCGTATTTGAATAAAACCATTTGAAATTCACATAAATCCTATTTAGAATGAGGGTATTTAAGATGAGCTTTTTTGCCGCGCTGATGTTGATGTTTTCAGTTTCGGTAGCCGCTCAGAATGCAGAACAGCCAAAAGCTGAACAACAAGGTAAAAGTAAAATCACAGGTGAAGACGCTTTAGGATTGAAATCCGGTGCTGACCCCAAGAAAGCTCCGCAAGGTAAGAAAGCAGGCTACACGCGCAAGAAAGGCCGTCCGGTGGTTTTTGTAATCGGTGATTCGACCGTGAAAAACGGTAAAGATGACGGTAGCAATAGCCAGTGGGGATGGGGACACTTCCTGTCGGATTTTCTGGATACAACAAAAGTATCCGTGGAAAACCACGCATTGGGTGGCCGCAGTAGCCGTACCTTTCAGGGTGAAGGCCTTTGGGAAAAAGTGCTTTCGGCTGTACAAAAGGGCGATTATGTGCTGATGCAATTCGGACATAACGATATGGGACCGTTGAATACCGGTCGTGCCCGCGCGGTGCTTAAAGGCAACGGCGACCAGGACACTACTGTGGTCATGGAAGCTACCGGAAAGCCAGAAACTATTCATACCTTCGGTTGGTACATGCGTAAATTAGCCAAAGATACCAAAGCAAAAAAAGCAACCCCGATCATGTTGTCGCACATTCCGCGTAACATGTTTACCTCATTGGACAGCACCACCGTTATCCGCAACTCTGACGGTCTGGGTAAATGGACCAAAGAGGCCGCTGCTCAGGAAAAAGCGTTCTTCATTGACCTGAACGATATGATTGCCACAAAATATGAGAAAATGGGCAAGGATTCTATTCAGTTGATGTTTTACGGAGACCACACTCATACCTCAAAAGCCGGAGCTATCCTCAATGCAAAAACAGTTGCAGAAGGGATTCGTAATCTGAAAGGATGCGGCTTAAGCAAAGCGCTTAAACAGTAATATCAGTTTCAATGTTATAAAATAGCCTCAGGGAATGCTCTCTGGGGCTTATTTTTTACCGGTGAACGGAATTTATACCGATTTGGACAATTCATTACTAGGGGAAAGAGGTTCTTGTATGTTTTTTCATTGGATTGTACATTTCTCTATTTGGGAAAACCGTTGAAATTTTCAACTTTGTAGAAATCAAATATTAACCGCCATAAAAGTTTGATACGATGAGAAAAATAGCGTCATTGCTGTGTCTTTTAGTTGTTTCTATATCTTGCCTGAAAGCTCAGGGCAAGCCCACTCCGATTACTCTCAAAACACAAAATCCAACCTCTCAAATTGTTGCAGGAAAAGTTCCGCAATTCTCTTTTCTATTTCCTGAAATGGCGGGAACGCTTCGTCTCGGTATTATTTCGGGAAATGAGAGCCGTTGGCCGGAGCAACTTAAGTCGAATACATTTTCCAATAAAAACGGTTTTCTCATTTACGAATACAAGGATGTGTTGCTGGGTAAAGGCACACTTCGTGTAAAATCAGTTCCAACGACCGTTTCCGATGGGTTGGTTCTCGAGGTTTCTGCTGAGAATGCGCCCGAAGGGTTGCAACTCTTCTGGGCTTGCGGAGCTGCTTCCGGAAAAACAATCGCTGCGAATGAAGCGGGTCTGAAACCCGAATATTGCAAAGACAACGTTTTCGTCGTGGAGCGTAACGACGTGACCATCTTTTACGGTGAAAGCATGAAGTTGAAGACCATCAACCTGCTCTTCCCGGTGGAAACCGAAAGCATCCTTTCCGATGCTCACCAGCAAACTTCTCCGCTGGCATTTTTCAAAAGCGGAAAGAAGACCGATGCGCCTGCCCTGACCGGCAAATTTTCTCTTGTTCCGAATAAAAAATATTACATCTGCATCTATCGTCAGACGAAGGAGGCGGACTATAATTACTCGCATTTGGAAGGGGTTTTTAATAAAGCGATTCAAAAATAGAATGTTATAAAACCTTCAAGGTTTTCAAAACCTTGGAGGTTTAACGAAGTAATAGTTTGAAAACGAAATTATTCATCCTTCTGCTGCTCCTCAGCCTGACCGCTGCAGCGCAGCCACCGCATCCGGATGCTGAATTCAAAGTCTTTCAGTTTCCGGTCAATCAGATTCCGCGCATTGACGGGGATGATTCCGATTGGGCTATAGTGCCTGAGTCGTATGTGGTGGGTACGAAGGATATGTGGGACGATACGGGTGTGCATAAACAAGCCGATGTTTCCACGCCTGATATTCGGGTGAAGGTTGGTTGGGTAAAAGGGGAGAACCGCCTCTATTTCCTCTACGATGCCACGGACAATTACTGGGACTTTTCCCGTCCGGGTCTCGAAGCTGATATTTTCGAACTGGTCGTTGATGCCGATCGTTCGGGCGGACCGCTCATCAACCGTTTTCATCCGTTGAAGGATAAAGGCGTCGATTCGTGGGAGGCTTTTTTCTCGATGCACGGCGTTCATGCGCAGAACTACCACATTTTCACACCGGCTGTTGAGAAAGATTGGTGCATGGTGTGGGGATGCCAGTCCTGGATTAAGCAGTTGCCTTATGCCAATGCGGCTTACAGATTCAACTTTAAGCCGGGCGAAAAAGGACGACTGATGCTGGAGTTTTTCATTACCCCGTTTGATTACGCGGGAACGGAACCGGCCCGTTCGGTGCCTTCTGTTTTGAAGGAAAACAAGAAAATCGGCATGAGTTGGGCGGTGATTGATTTTGACGATGTGAATTCGAAAGATAAAAACGGTTTCTGGAATCTCTCTTCGCAACACACCATGTACGGACAGGCTGATTACCTGCGGACATTTCGTCTGATGCCGCCGGAGCCAGCATTTTCCAAAAAGATAGAAGCGAAATGGAGCTTTACCATATTGGATATGGAACGCCGGTTGGTGGCATTCAAAGATGAATCGGTCGGCGAAATCAAATCCCGGCATTGGGATTTCGGTGACGGAACTGTTTCAGATGAACAACATCCGCAGCATATTTACAAAGAGGCGGGACATTATATCGTGACGCTTTCGGTGGAAGGCGTTGGCGGCAAGTCGAAACTGACTAAAGTGTGGGATGTGACGGTGCGATGAAGAATTTTACACCTGACAGGTTTTCAAAACCTGTCAGGTGTAAAATCCGACCGTCGAAATCCAGCCTGGGAAATTAATAGCATTAAAAAACGGTTGATTTTGTCCTTGGGGAAATTTTAAGTCCAGAACAACTGTTTTTTCTCACTCTGGCTGAAGCCAGCGTCAAAAAAACAATTTTAGATGAGCCTTGATTTTTCCAGAATGCTCTTTTTCCGTTTTTTTCGACTCCGGGAAGCGCCAGGCACGAAAAAAACAGTTGATTTTGACTTCGGAGTTTTCTGGAGACCAAATTGACGGCATTTTTTGACAGATGAATTTCCGAATCTGTGTAAATCGATTCAAATCGGTGTCATCTGTGTGCCAACTACATAATTGAATATTCAAGAACTATGAAAAAATATATCGTATTAATACTTTCTTTGGTTGCTTTGCAACTTCAGGCCTCTCCTTTTTACAACGTAAAAGATTACGGGGCAAAAGGGGATGGCAAGACCATCGATTCCCCGGCCATCAACAAAGCCATCGAAACCGCAGCGCAGTCGGGTGGGGGAACGGTCATATTTCCTGCCGGCACTTACGCCAGCTATTCTGTTCGTCTGAAAAGCAACATCACGCTGCAAATCGAAGCCGGTGCGACATTATTGGCTGCTTATCCTGAGAATGGCATTGGTTACGATGCTGCCGAGCCGAATGACTTCAATAAGTTCCAGGATTTCGGTCACAGCCACTGGCAAAACAGTCTGATCTGGGGTGAAAATCTGGAGAATATCACGATCTGCGGACAAGGACTTATCAACGGTTACGGCCTGACCCGTGGCGAAAGCCGTCTGCCGGGTGTGGGAAACAAAGCGGTAAGCCTGAAGCTTTGCCGCAACGTAGTGATGCGCGACCTGAAGATGCTGAATTGCGGACACTTTGCCCTGTTGGCAACCGGTGTGGATAATATGACCATCGATAATCTGCTGATCGATACCAATCGCGACGGACTCGATATCGACTGCTGCCGCAATGTGCGTGTCTCGAATTGCTCGGTCAATTCTCCCTGGGACGATGCGATTGTGTTGAAGGCAAGTTACGGTCTCGGATTTTTCCGTGATACCGAGAATGTGACAATTACCAACTGCTACGTGAGCGGATATGACCGCGGTTCGGTGTTAAATGGAACATTCCAGCGCGATGAACCGCAGGCACCTGACCAGGGATTAGTGACCGGTCGCATCAAATGCGGAACGGAATCGAGCGGTGGTTTCCGCAATATTGCCATTTCGAATTGTGTTTTCGAGCGTTGTCGCGGATTTGCCCTTGAAACCGTTGATGGTGGTGTGCTCGAAGATATTGTTGTGAGCAATCTGACCATGCGCGATATTGTCAACTCTCCGATTTTTCTTCGTTTAGGAGCCCGTCTTCGCAGCCCTGAAGGAACTCCGGTCGGTCGCATGAAGCGCATTACCATTGATAATGTCAACGTTTATAATGCCGATTCGCGTTACGGCTGTCTCATCAGCGGATTGCCAGGCCATTACATCGAAGATGTGAAATTGAGCAACATCCGCATCCTTTACAAAGGCGGAGGTACTGCCGAGCAGGCCAAACTGACTCCTCCCGAAAGCGAAAAGCTCTATCCGGAGCCGTGGATGTTTGGCATCATTCCTTCGTCTTCTTTCTATATCCGACACGCTAAGAACATAGAGGTAAAAGATGTTGAAGTCAGCTTTATGCAGCCCGACTATCGTCCGTCTATTCAGTTGGATGATGTGAAAGGTTCGCGATTCAACAACGTCCGCATCAATCAACCTGAAGCACCAAAGAAATTCGCAGTAATCAACAGCGACGAACCCGCTATTAGGAATTGAGGGATTGATTAATTGAGGGATTGAATTATCCATACAACGATAACCACGAAGTGGTTAAATCTGAATAACCACGGGTGAAACCCGTGGCAGTTAAGCAGTCGACCGACGGAACCCTGAAGGGGTTCAACTAAATAATGAATAACAACCAGAATTCAAATATGAAAAAGACACTTTTAACCTTATGTGCGACAGTATTTGCCGGAATGGCATTTGCCCAGAACGATTCCGATGAAGCCATCCTTCGTCGCGTGGCTGATAACATCCTGAAACAACCCGTTACCCAGTTTGTCGGGGTGAAAGACGGTAAAACGTATAATTCCACAGCAGAAATACCCGAAGGGACTGTGGTTGGTTTCGCGACTCCGCTCAGTGAATGGCACTATTCAAACGGAGTTATCAACATGGCGATGGTTGAGTTGGGTGAATTACTCAAAGAGCCGAAGTACATTGACTATGCAAAAAATCACATCGCATTTGGATTTGCCAACTATGAATATTTCAAGAAGAGAATACCCGAAGATTTAAAGGAAAAACACTGGAGATGGCCGTTTGGTCAGCTTTGGCACTTTAAGGAACTGGATGATTGCGGTTCGATGGGTGCCAGTGTGATTGATGTTTACAAATACGCTCCGAAACCTGAGTATAAAACTTACATTGAAACGGCTGCGAACCACATAACCAAAGGTCAGGAGCGTTTACCTGACGGTACGCTTTGCCGCAAGACTCCCCGCAAGATGACCGTTTGGGCTGATGACGTTTACATGAGCGTATCTTTCCTTTCGCGTATGGGGAAATTCACCGGCGATGTGAAGTATTTTGACGATGCAGCCAAACAAATCCTTCAGATTTCAGACCTGCTTTGGGACCCTACCAAACAGATTTACTATCACTGCTATTATACCGACCTGAAACGTAACGGTGTTGCTTATTGGGGGCGTGCCAACGGCTGGATTGCGGTTTCTACTGCACAACTTCTGGATTTGATGCCGGCTAATCACCCGAAACGCGCCCAGTTGATTAAATACCTCGAACGTCAGATTGTAGGTTTTTCCCGTTATCAGGATGCTAATGGCATGTGGCACCAGCTTTTGGATAAACCCGATTCTTATGCAGAGTCTTCTGCTACCGCCATGTTCGTTTACACTATCGCAAAGGCATTGAACAACAACTGGATTGACCCGACCTACAAATCCATTGCAATAGCCGGATGGAACGCTCTGAAGAAAAACCAGATTACGGCCGATGGCAAATTCTCCAATGTTTGTGTTGGAACCGGTATTTCCGATGATCAGGTATTCTACTATACCCGTCCGGTGGGTGACAATGAGAAACACGGTCTCGGACTTGTGCTGCATACCGGTGTGGAAATGATGAAACTTAGCAAAAAAACGAAGAAATGATACGCAGAGTTCATTCCTTAATAATATGCGGAGCGTTTTGTGCGCTGTCCTTCAACGGGCAGGCACAATACGTTTCCCACAACAAGGAGAAAGTCAATGACTTCAATACGCCGATGCACCTGATGAAGCCGGAGTACAAGACTCCTTATGGCGTAGCCACTCCCGAAGAGGTTAAAGGTGTAATTGACCGTGTCCTTACTTTCCTCGAACCGGCAACTCCTTTTAAAGTTATCAACAAAGAGACTCAGGCTGAAGTTACCGACCTCCGCAAGATTGATAAGAACTCAGTGCTTGAAAAGGGCACCTTTCGTCTCGCCAGTTACGAGTGGGGTGTAACTTATGCGGGCATGTTGCTTGCCGCACAAACGACTGGTGATGCCCGTTATTCGAAATATGTTTCGGATCGTTTCAATTTTCTGGCCAGTGTTGCGCCCTATTTTGAGAAGCTTCGCAAAGAAGGCATTGTGGAACCGCAGATTCGCCAGGTGATTCACCCCGAAGCGCTGGATGATGCCGGAGCTATGTGTTCGGCGATGATAAAAGCGCAGAATGATGGCCTGAAATGCAACACCCGTGCGATGATTGACAACTACATCGACTTTGTCATGAACAAAGAGTACCGTCTTGCAGATGGAACCTTTGCCCGTAAGCGTCCGATGTACAACTCCGTTTGGCTTGACGATATGTTTATGGCTATTCCTGCTATTGCCAATATGGGGAAACTGACCGGTGACAAGAAATACTACGACGAAGCGGTGAAGCAGGTGCTGCAATTTGCCGACCGCATGTTCATCAAAGAAAAAGGACTTTACCGTCACGGTTGGGTAGAGGGGATGAGCGAACACCCCGCTTTCCATTGGGGACGTGCCAACGGTTGGGCTATCCTGACTAAAGTCGAAGTACTGGATGCTCTACCTGAAAACTATCCCGGACGTGACAAGATTCTCGAGCTACTTCGTGCTCACATTCGCGGCCTTGCCGCCTGCCAGTCCGGCGAAGGCTTCTGGCACCAGTTGCTCGACCGCAATGATTCTTACCTCGAAACTTCTGCTACCGCTATTTATACCTATTGTATCGCTCATGCCATCAACAAAGGATGGATAGATCCTTTGGCTTACGGCCCTGTGGCTATGTTGGGCTGGCATGCTGTGGAATCGAAGGTCAATCAGGCCGGAGAAGTGGAAGGTACCTGTGTGGGTACGGGAATGGGTTTTGACCCTGCTTACTATTACTACCGTCCGGTACACAAATACGCAGCACACGGCTATGGTCCGGTAATTTTGGCTGGAGGTGAAATGATTCGCCTGTTGAAAACCACTTATCCGAAGATGAATGACAGTGCGGTGCAATTTTATCACAAGCAGCAAAAGACGGATAAGCCGATATTTGCGGAGGAGTGAGAAGTCCCACCCCCTCCCGATAGCTATTTCGGGACCTACCCAATAGGGCAGGAGTCGTCGCGCAATCCTAATTAAATCTCTAATCTATTTATCATTAAATAATCAGAAGTCATTCGACTCCCCTCTCTATAGGAGAGGGGTAGGGGGAGAGGCTTCTTAATCTTTCTAATCATGAAAAGACAAGCATTCAAAATGTTCCTGAAACCGGGCTTCGAAGCCGAGTATGAAAAACGCCACAACGCCATCTGGCCTGAGTTGAAACAACTTCTCAAAGACAACGGTGTGTGTGATTATTCCATTTTCTGGGATAAAGAGACCAATATCCTTTTTGCCGTACAGAAAACCATCGGTGATGGCGGTTCTCAGGACCTCGGTACTACCGAAATCGTACAGAAATGGTGGGCTTATATGGCTGACATTATGGAGACCAATCCCGATAACTCTCCGGTTTCGATTCCTCTGCCGGAAGTATTTTATATGGAGTAGAATTTAAGGTGTCACAGAGAACCACAGAGATTTTTCACAGAGTACCACAGCGAAATGTGTCTAAAACCGCTGTGGTTCTCTGTGCATTTCTCTGTGTCCTCTGTGATATTTCTCTAATAATTAATCAACAATGAATAAACTATCCCGTCTCTTTTGTCTATCCGTAGCTCTTACCGCTACATTCTGGGCAAAAGCCGAAGTGAAACCTTCGACACTTTTCTGCGACCATATGGTGTTGCAGCGTGACGTGCTGATTCCCGTGTGGGGAACGGCCAAAGCCGGTGAGAAAGTAACCGTTAAGTTCAATAAATCGGAGCAAACTGTTACGACAGATGCTTCCGGCAAATGGATGATTCGTCTTCCGAAGCAGAAGGCAGGCGGACCATTCACGATGTCAATCAAAGGTACGAATGCCGTTACCGTCAATGACGTTTACGTCGGTGAGGTGTGGCTTTGCTCCGGCCAGTCGAACATGGACATGACCGTAGGTAAAGAAGACCGTTACTGGTGTGGCGTGCTCAATGAAGCCGAGGAGGTGGCCAATGCCAATTATCCGACCATCCGTGTCTTTGACGTTGATTATACCCCGAAACAGACTCCGCAAGTCAATGCTATCGGCAAATGGGAAGTCTGTTCGCCAAAGACTGTTGGCCATTTTTCTGCAGTAGCTTACTTTTTTGCCCGCGAGATTTCGAAAAAATTGCATGTACCTATCGGTATGGTGACTTCCGCTTTTGGGGCCAGCACTGCTGAAACGTGGATTAGCAAGGAGTCTCTGGAATCTCATCCGAATCTGAAGCCGCTTTTGGATGCTTATCACGATAAACTCAACAAGTTCGTTGCCGATAGTGCTAATCTTATGGCAAAATACCGTGCAGAACTGGCACAATATCAGGGAGACCAGGCCGCTGCTCAGGCGGCTGCCGGTGATGTTTCCGCTTCTAAGAAGTTGAAAGCGCCGCGCAATCCGAGTCCGATTGTTGACCAGCATAATCCTTACGTTTGCTACAACGGTATGATTGCACCTCTCGTTCCTTACGCCATTCGTGGAGCGTTGTGGTATCAGGGTGAGTCAAACGGACCGTCATCCAATCTCTATCGCGAGATTATGGAGACGTTGGTGGCCGATTGGCGCAAGTCATGGGGCGAAGGTAACTTTCCGTTTCTCTATGTTCAATTGGCCAACTACGGCGCTCCTGTAACCGAGCCGGTGAAAAACGACATTATGATGACCGTTCGTGAGGCTCAGGTGAAAAACCTTTCCATTCCGAATACCGCAATGGCCGTTGCGATTGAGAACGCGGGCAATGACCCTAAAAACATTCACCCAAAGAACAAACAGGCTATCGGTTATCGCCTTGGCGTGGCTGCCCGTGCCAAAGTCTATGGCGAAAAGATTGAATACTCCGGCCCAATGTACAAAAGCTATAAAGTAGAGGGTGATAAAATTCGTCTCTTCTTTGACCACGTGGGTGGTGGACTTGTCGCGAAGGATGGTAAACTGACCGGCTTTGCCATTTGTGGCGAAGACAAGAAGTTTGTGTGGGCGGAAGCTAAAATAGAGGGAAAGACGATTGTTGTTTCCTCTCCGGAAGTGAAGAAACCTATCGCTGTTCGTTACGCCTGGAGCGTGAATCCTCCGGCAAGTCTTTCGAACAAGGACGGTTTGTGGTCGCCAAACTTTAGAACGGATAATTTCTAAAAGATACGATTACCCGCAGGGTAACATATGTTTACCTTGCGGGTGACAATTGACTACCTTTCACCTGACATATCATTACCTTGCGGGTGACAATTGGTTACCTTTCGTCCGACATATCATTACCTTGCAGGTGACATTTGATTACTTATCCTATGTAATAAGCTACTTGTAAAGGGCATTTTCTGCCATTCAAGCAATAATAACAATAACATGAAGAAAAGATTTGCAATATTTCTGTTGACATTGGGTGTCTGTATTACGACTATCCAACCGTTTGCCCAGATAGGTAAACGCTTCCCTTCCGAGCGGAAAGTCATCAAAGATCCCGTTACCGGAAACAAACTAATCTTTCTTACCAGCACTCCGGTGGGGGATTCCAAGATTTACCAGACGCACAACCAATGGACTTCCGATGGCAAGTGGCTTATTTTCCGTTCCGGTCGGGTTAAAGGCGAGGCAATGGCCGTAAATGAGAAGAGCGGTGTGATGGTTCAGGTGACCGAAGGCGGTTACACCGGTATGCTCAACGTGGCACGCAAGTCGATGAAACTCTATTTTATGCGCCGTCAGCAAAATGATACGTTAAGCGAGTCTTTATCCATTGTTGAGGTCGATTTGGCAAAACTCTTTGCCGATAGTCAGGCCGGAACAATGAAACCGGTGGCTGCCTACCAAAGAATTTGTGGGATAACACCTCCCGAACTGGAAGCCGGTGGCGATATGGCGCTCGACGGCAGTGAAGATTGGGTTTGGTTTCGTGTAGGCAAGGAGGAGGCTGCCCGTCATTTAGCTCCCGATGCTAAGATTGAACCTGCATTTGGTCCCCGTCACATGGGAGCCGGTCCCGCCGGTATTGCTGGTATGAATATCCATACGGGAGAAGTCAAATACGTTACTTCAGTTCCTTTTCAGGTGGGACATATTCAGACCAATCCGTGGGTTTCAGGTCAGATTATCTTTTGTTGGGAAACGGGAGGCAAGTCTCCACAGCGCACCTGGATCGTTAATTCCGATGGTTCGGGTCTTCGTCCGTTATATCCCGAGGCTTCTTACGAATGGGTGACGCATGAAGCGGTCATTTCGCCGGATGAAGTGGCGATTGCCATATTAGGACATCGCAAAATTGCATCATCTTCTGATACTATGAACGTAAAAGGGACAGATTTCAAAGGTATCAATCCCGGTCAGGATGCCGAATGGGGAGATTGCGGTACACGCGAGAAGCCTACGGGGCTGGGCATTGTCAATATCAACACGCGCGAAATGGTTATTGCCGGACAAACGGCCAGTGGTAGCGGATTCTGGCATGTTAATGGTTCGTCTGATAAACGATTTGTCGTAGGCGATGATTTTGCACGTAATATATATCTGATTGACCGCCGTACTCATGAGATGATTCTGCTCTCTACCGGACATAAGGCGACGGCCGCCGATCATCCCCATCCGACCTTCAGCCCTGATAACACGAAGATAGAGATTCAGTCCGCAATGCTTTCGGCAGATGGCAAATCGATGAACATTTGTGTGATTCCCG
Organism: Parabacteroides sp. FAFU027; assembly: GCF_022808675.1. Classification (NCBI taxonomy): domain Bacteria; kingdom Pseudomonadati; phylum Bacteroidota; class Bacteroidia; order Bacteroidales; family Tannerellaceae; genus Parabacteroides; species Parabacteroides sp. FAFU027. The sequence goes on along the minus strand of NZ_JAKZKV010000003.1, from coordinate 167,044 downwards.
TGCCGGAAAAATGGTTGAAGAGAAAGTGAATTTGGTTACAAAAGTGCTTGACGGTGGTAAATTCGTTCAAAATGAGGTGGATTAATTTCCATTTTTAAATACGAAGTAGCAAAATTGAGTCTTTTTGATAGCCTAAAATTATCTTACAGGCATTGAGTACGATTATACAGTCCTAAAAGAGGCAGATACCGTAGTTTTGTCATAAATATTTTACAGTCCGGCCCGGGCCATAATTCATTGCTGAAATGAAAGGCTCGCGATATTAAGCCGCACACAATAATAATTTATGAAGAGATTATTTCTGCTTGTATGTTTAATGGCTGTCGTTTTTGCCGCTCAGTCTAAAGATTATGTTATTACGGATTTCGGAGCCCGTGCCGATAGCACTACGATGAATACTTCTGCTATTCAGAAAGTGATTGACCTGGCACACACCAGCGGAGGGGGCACTATCGTGATTCCTAAAGGTACATATCTTTCAGGCGCCTTGTTTTTTAAGCCACATACCAAACTTCGCCTGGAAGAGGGGGCCGAACTTCTAGGTTCAGATAACATATCCGATTATCCTTTGATTCCATCTCGCATGGAGGGGCGGAAACTCGACTATTATGCCGCGCTGATCAACGCTTATCGTGTAGATAGTTTCAGTATTAATGGACCGGGTAAAATTAATGGGAACGGTTTGCGCTATTGGAAGCAGTTTTGGGCGTATCGTGATTCGATGAAGAGGATGAAACAGGAAGCAACCAACCTGGATGTTCACCGTCCGCGCCTTGTTTTTATCTGGGGATGTAAGAATGTGCTGCTTTGTAATGTGAAGATGTGCAATGCCGGATTCTGGACGACCCATTTATATCAATGCAAGAATGTTTTGATCGATCATTGTGACATTCGCTCACCGTACAAACCTGTTCCTGCTCCGAGTACCGATGGTGTGGATATTGACGTTTGTAAAGGTGTGACCATTCGCTACTGTTATATAGCCGTCAATGATGATGCCGTTTGTGTAAAAGGAGGAAAAGGTCCTACCGCTCATAAACTTCCAGAAAACGGTATTGTGGAGAATGTCCTTATTGAGCATTGTACCTTCGGCCCTTCTCATTCGACATTGACTCTGGGTAGCGAATGTATTCATGCCAAAAATATTACCATGCGTAATTGCAAGGTTGACAATACCTGTCCTGTGCTGAAATTCAAGATGCGCCCCGATACTTACCAGCTCTATGAAAATGTTACCGTTGAAAACATCACCGGCATGTGCGGCTCCATCATCAATATGGCTCCCTGGACCCAGTTTTTCAATCTCAACGGAAGTAAAGAGAAACCCTGTGGTAAAGTTCGCAACATCACTATTTCTAATGTAAAGGTGAAAAGTCTTACTTTTGGCGAAATGCAGGGGAATCCGAATGACTCCGTCTCTGAAATTGTTTTCAAAGATATCAATGTGACTACACCCAAGGCTTCGTTTAAGAATAAATACTCCGATGTGAAAATGGAGAACGTTCTTGTGAATGGAACTCCATTACAAAACCAATAGATTCATCGTATATTTAGCATAGAAAAAGAGATTACTTCAGCCTGAACTGGAAGTAATCTCTTTTTTCTTTTTATCCTTTCTTCTTCTTCCTATACTCGGTCGGTGATATTCCCATCGTTTTAGTAAACAACCGGCTGAAGTAAAACGGGTCTTCAAAGCCAATCATCATACAAATCTGATTAATCTTCAAATCCGTGAAGTCGAGGTGATGACACGCCTCCTGTATTTTGAGTTGAATGAGGTAGTTGAGGGGCGAATATCCCGTTTTTTGCTGGAACAGGGCCGATAAGTGGGAGGCAGAGAATCCCACGTAACGGGCAATTTCGGCCAAAGTCAGTCGTTTGCGGATATTCTCACGCATGAAGTGAATTGCTTCGTCCACCACATCCCGCTGACTCTCTTGCTCGCTGGCGCTCTCCCGGTAACTCCGGAGAAACTTCAGCGACCCCAGAAAATGGTAAAACTCCGTGAGGCTGTAGTAGAGATTATCCTTGCTATACCCGTTGCGCAGCGTTGCAAACATCTCCTCAAAGAGTTGCAACCGCAGTTCGATACGAGAATCGCTTCCCGGAGATATCCGTGTCGGCTTGTCCAGCCCATTTGCAAAGAACCCCGCCATCTCCCCGTCGAAATGTATCCAGTAGATTGTCCATGGATTATTAGGATCACTACCATAAGCATGTGCTTTCCCTTTAGGTATAATGACAAACTGGTGTGCGGTGATATTCTGTGTCTCACCCTCTGTCTGAGTCCATCCGTTCCCTTCCAGGCAATAGATTAGAATATATTGCAGGGCTTCCTCTTTGCTCCGTTTGCGGAAATGGAATCCGGCTTTGGGGTAGAAGCCCAGGTCAGTCATATAAAGTTTATTGCTGAATGGGTTGCCTTTAAGCTCATTGATAATGGATTCGGGAAGGATTACCGCCCGTTCTCCTTTAAATCCGCTTTTGATTTTAACCATGTTCCGGGTTCATTCGTTTTAATATTGCAAATGTATCAAGTTTTCCGGTTATCGGAATATAATCCATGTTATTCCATATTATTTATAGGAGGCAATTGCCATTGATACATTTTCTTTGCACTATCAAATCGAACAATCATATCATGAAGAATTTCAATCACCGTTTTCTTTTCTTTATCGCCGGAGTTTCTGCTATGGGGGGACTGCTTTTTGGTTACGACTGGGTTGTAATCGGCGGTGCAAAACCTTTCTACGAACAATATTTCGGCATTGCCGATTCGGCTTACCTGCAAGGTTGGGCCATGGCCTGTGCGCTTTTGGGGTGTCTGGGCGGTGCCACATTGTCGGGGATGATGAGTGAGAAATATGGCCGCAAGAGATTGCTGCTCGGGGCTGCTGCATTGTTCTTCGTTTCGTCGATGATTACCGGGGCGGCAGGTAGCTTTACCCTCTTTGTTATGGCCCGATTAATGGGAGGTGTCGGTATCGGTATCGCCTCCAATCTTTCCCCGATGTACATTGCCGAGATTTCACCCACACACATGCGGGGCCGGTTGGTTTCGTTGAACCAGTTGACCATCGTGATTGGTATTCTGGCAGCCCAGGTGGCTAACTGGCAGATTGCCGAGCCCGTTGCAGCAGGAAGCACCGGCATGGATATTCTCAACTCCTGGAACGGACAGATGGGCTGGCGATGGATGTTTTGGGCAGTCTGTGTCCCGTCTTTCCTCTTTTTCCTATTAACCATATTTATTCCCGAAAGTCCCCGTTGGCTGGCCATTCGCAATAAAGAGGATAAAGCCCGTGAGATACTCAGCCGAATCGGTGGTGAGGAGTATGCCAAAGCCGAACTGAAACAGATTCATGATGCAGAGCAATCCTTCCCTGAAGCCGGTGGACTGAAGCAGCTTTTTCATCCCCGCATGTGGAATGTGCTGACGATTGGCGTTGTACTGGCCGTGTTGCAGCAATGGTGTGGCATTAATGTGATTTTCAACTATGCGCAGGAGATATTTGCGGCGGCAGGTTACGGTTTGTCTGACGTGTTATTCAATATCGTAGTGACCGGTCTGGCAAATATGATATTTACCTTACTTGCGATGTACACGGTAGATCGGCTCGGTCGCAGGGCTTTGATGCTGATGGGGTCGGGCGGACTGACCGGTATCTTTGCAGTGATGGGTATTCTCTATCATTTCTCAGTAACGGGATGGCCTCTGTTGTTGTTAGTGGTCATCGCCATCGGTTGTTATGCGATGTCACTTGCTCCGGTTACCTGGGTAATACTTTCCGAAATCTATCCCACCAAAATACGCGGTGCAGCTATGGCGGTCGCTACGTTTGCCTTGTGGAGTGCCTGTTTCATCCTTACCTATACTTTTCCTTTACTGAATAAAGGTCTCGGCGCATCGGGAACATTCTGGTTATACGGCTTCATCTGCCTGTCGGGATTCCTGTTTATTCGCAAAAGATTACCGGAGACAAAAAGCAAATCGCTGGAGGAACTGGAGAAGGAGTTGGTGAAATGAAAGTCTTAACGCTGTCAGGAGCAAGCACGCTGACAGGTTACTGCTGGGGTGCGATTGTCATACCTTTTAAAAACCGTACTCCAATGATGAACCGGAAACCTGACTGCGTTGAAGACCTGTCAGCGTTAAAAAACAAGTTAAAATCAAATCAAAATATACTATGGTCAAAGTCTGGGAAGAAGTCGTTATTATCCCCACATACGAAATCGGAGAACCCGAGAAGAATCCGATGTTCCTCGAAAAGCGCGTCTATCAGGGCAGCAGCGGTGTGGTTTATCCCTATCCGGTAGTCGAAAAGATTGCCGATGAGAAGGTCGATAAAGCGTGGAATGCCGTTTACCTCGAAAACGAATACCTAAAAATCATGATTCTGCCGGAGCTGGGAGGTCGTGTGCAAATGGCTTACGATAAAATCAAAGAGCGCCATTTCATTTACTACAACAGCGTGATTAAGCCGGCTTTGGTAGGATTGACCGGCCCGTGGATTTCCGGTGGTTTGGAGTTCAACTGGCCGCAACACCACCGTCCGAGTACCTATCTGCCGGTGGATTATACCATCGAGCAACATGCCGATGGAAGCGCTACCGTTTGGGTAAATGAGCAGGAGCGTATGTTTCATCAAAAAGGTTCCGCAGGATTTACCCTTCGTCCGGGACGTGCAGTGCTGGAGCTTCAGGGAAAGCTATTCAATCCGACACCGGTGCCGCAGACATTCCTTTGGTGGGCCAATCCCGCGGTATGTGTAAATGACGACTACCAATCGGTTTTCCCACCGGATGTCAATGCCGTATTTGACCACGGAAAACGTGACGTGTCGAAATTCCCGATTGCTACCGGTGTCTATTACAAGATGGACTACTCTGCCGGTGTGGACATTTCCCGCTACAAAAATATTCCTGTTCCCACTTCTTACATGGCTATTAAGTCGAAATACGACTTCGTGGGCGGATACGAAAACGATACCCGTGCCGGTGTGTTGCACGTGGCGAATCACCACATTTCTCCGGGGAAGAAACAGTGGACGTGGGGCAACGGTGATTTCGGTTGTGCCTGGGATCGCAATCTGACAGACAGTGATGGCCCATACATCGAACTGATGACCGGTGTGTTTACCGACAATCAGCCGGACTTCTCGTGGTTACAGCCGTATGAGGAAAAGACATTCGTGCAGAACTTCATGCCGTATCGCGAACTGGGTGTGGTGAAGAATGCCTGCGTTGACCTTTTACTAAATCTGGAAGAAGAGAATGGAAAAGCGGTCTTGAAATTGTTTGCAACCCGCAAACTGACCCATGTGAAGATCGTGCTGAAAAGTCAGGATGCGACTCTGTTGGAAGAGGTTCAAACCCTTTCTCCTGAAAATGTCTATGAGAAAGGAATTGCATTGAATGGCATTTCCTATCAGGAGCTGACTGTAACCGTAAATGCGGAGAATGGCAAGAAAATCCTCTGCTGGACGCCTGAGAAAGATGAAATCAAGACCATACCCGAAGCGGCCAAACCGGCTTTAGACCCCAAAGATATTCAGACGAACGAGCAACTTTTCCTGAATGGTCTGCACATCGAACAATACCGTCATGCCACCTACAAAGCGACCGATTACTATCAGGAGGCTTTGCACCGCGATCCGTCTGATGCCCGCTGCAACAATGCGATGGGAATCTGGCTGTTCCGCAAGGGACGATTTGCCGATTCGATTCCATACTATCGTCGTGCGATTGAGACACTCACCACGCGCAATCCCAATCCGTATGACGGTGAGCCGTTGTACAACCTCGGTTTGGCATTGAAGTTTACGGGAGAAAACGAGGAGGCTTACGAATCATTCTACAAAGCCTGCTGGAATGCGGCTTGGCAGGATGCGGCCTATTATTCATTGGCACAAATTTCTGTAATAGACGGTCGATTTGATGATGCGCTTTACGAAGTGGACAAATCGCTGATTCGCAACTGGCACAATCACCGTGCCCGCCACCTGAAGGCTGCGATTCTACGCCATTTGGGCAAAGAAAATGAAGCTTTGGCTTTGATCGACGATTCACTCAAAATTGACCACTTCAACTTCGGTTGCCTTTTTGAAAAATACCTGATTACTCAGAATGTTTCGGTTGAGGCTCAGCTGCTGACGCTTATGCGTACTGAAAGTCACAACTACGAAGAAATTGCTCTTGATTATATCAATGCAGGTCTCTATGATGAGGCGGTGGCAATTCTGCAACTTTGTATCGACAAGGCACAGCCGTCACCAATGGCTTTCTACTATCTGGGTTGGGCGCTCTCATTGGCAGATAAAACTGCGGAAGCAAAAGCCGTATTTGAAGTTGCATCTGAGCAAAAACCGGATTGCTGTTTCCCGAACCGATTGGAAGCCATTCTGGCGCTGCAATGTGCTATGGATGCTAATCCGCAGGATGGTTTTGCACCGTTCTACCTTGGGAATCTTTGGTACGATAAGCTGCAATATACTGATGCCATCGCTTGTTGGGAAGCTTCAGCGGCAATTAATCCGAATTTTCCTACCGTATTGAGAAACCTTTCGCTGGCTGCGTTCAACAAACAGAATGATTCGGAGAAAGCGGTTACTTTACTCGAAAAGGCATTTGCACTGGATGAAAAGGATGCCCGTATACTGATGGAGCTGGACCAATTGTACAAGCGGTTGAATCGTCCGCATGCCGGGCGTCTGGCATTTCTCGATAAACATGCTGCTCTGGTAAAAATGCGCGATGACCTTTACCTTGAATATGCGACCCTACTGAATCAGAGCGGCCGCTATGAAGAGGCTAAATTCCTGATCAAAACCCGCCGTTTCCATCCGTGGGAGGGAGGCGAAGGCAAAGCTCCGGCTCAATACCAGATAGCCCGCCTCGAACTGGCTAAGATTGCTTTAGGCAAAAAAGAATATGCAACGGCAGAAACGCTGTTGGTTGAATGCTTCGAATATCCGCACAATCTGGGTGAAGGCAAACTGCCCGGAGCGCAGGAGAATGATTTCAACTACTTCCTCGGTTGTGCTTACGAAGGCATGAATCAACCGGAAAAAGCCCGTGCTTGCTTCGAAGCCGCCGCAGTCGGTATCAGCGAACCCGCGGCAGCGATCTATTACAATGACCAGAAGCCGGATAAAATCTTCTATCAGGGATTAGCCCTGCTGAAACTGGGTCGTGACGAAGAGGCCCGAAGCCGTTTCAATAAGTTGATAAGTTATGGAGAGAAACATTTGTTTGACCAGGTGAAAATCGATTATTTTGCGGTTTCTCTGCCCGACTTGCTCATCTGGGACGATGACTTCACACACCGCAATGTCATCCATTGCAACTACATGATGGGGCTTGGTTACCTGGGATTGGGCGAAACCAGCAAAGCGAAATTGCATTTGCAAAAAGCCTTTACTCTGGATAATAATCACCAGGGTGTACAGACGCATTTGGCGATGATATAGGTTGTTAAAACCTCCAAGCCATAACCCTCCGGGGGGGCAAAACCTTGGAGGTTTGAGAAATCTACTGGCCAGACCTAACAGGTTTTTAAAACCTGTTAGGTCTGGTATTCGCAACTTTCAAGCCAGTATTGTGAGTATAAGTAACTTTGTAGGCACTCTCTTTAGAATCCTAATTGCAGAAATGCTTCAGCGGCACTCAGAAATGCTCGGGAGACACCCAGAAATGCGATAGCGGCACGCAGAAATGCGAGAGAGGCACGCAGAAATGCCTCAGTGGCACCCGAAAATGCTAGGGAGGCATCCAGAAATGCCTCAGCGGCAGTGAGAAATGCTCCGGAGTCTGACTCCCTCGCATTTCTCACTGCCTTCGGGCCATATTTCAGAGCCATATTTCAATCGAAAATACAAAAAACAGACATTCAACTCAATGAAGAAAAACAGATTGTTTCTCGCCACGCTGACCTTGGCAGCCACTTTATCTGCCCAAAACAGCTACCAAATCGACATCACCAAAGTGCGTACTGATGTGATGCGCGGGCATCTCGACCTGGGCGGGCGCAGTGTCAACGGTGATACTATCGGGGTAAACAGTTTCTACATCGAACGCAACGGGAAGCCTATAATTCCTGTCATAGGAGAATTCCACTTTAGTCGTTATCCTCATCAATATTGGGATGAGGAGTTGAAAAAGCTGAAAGCCGGAGGCATATCAGTGGTTGCCACCTATGCATTCTGGAATATGCACGAGCCGAAAGAGGGAGTCTTCAACTGGAGCGGAGATTACGATGTGCGCCGTTTTGTGGAACTTTGCCGGAAGAATGGGCTTGATGTCCTGATGCGTATTGGTCCTTTTGCACACGGAGAAATCCGAAGCGGAGGTTTGCCTGACTGGCTCTATGGCCGACCTATAGAGGTGCGTACCAATGATGCCGGTTATTTGTTTTATGCCAACCGCTTGTATCAGGAGATTGGCAAGCAACTTCGGGGTTTGATGTTTAAGGATGGAGGCCCGGTTATTGGTGTTCAGATTGAAAATGAATACCAGCACTCGGCGGCTCCCTGGGGAATCAGCTATATGGATGCTCCACGTGAGCGTACGGTGGGACGGCGCGACAATAAAATCACGCAGGATGGCGTGGGCATTAACAATGCCGGCAATGAGTTTGCCGATGTGGGGCGCGACCACATGAAGACGCTGAAGCAACTGGCTATCAAAGCCGGACTGGTCACGCCTATCTATACCGCCACCGGTTGGGGACGGGCGACTATCATTGAAAAAGGTTCGATTCCGGTCATGGCCGGTTATGCTTACCCTTTCTGGAGCAAGGGCACCGATCCGTCACCCTTCTATACCTATAAGGATATCCAGCAAAAGCCGGACTATTCACCTGTGAGTTATGATGTCAACCTCTATCCGTCGATGGCGGCTGAGTTGGGCACAGGTATGGCTAATATTTATTCACGACGTCCTCATGTGTTGGGTGAAAGCTTCCTCCCGATGATGGTTCGTACCGTGGGAAGCGGTACCAATGGACTGGGATTCTACATGTATCACGGGGGAACCACCCCTTCTGTTGGCAACTTCTTTTTTGCTGAAGGGTGGGGATTACACAACAAATCGTACGATTATCAGGCTCCGATTGGCGAGTTTGGCCAAATGAGCAAAGGGTTTTATTCTCTCAAGCTAATCAACTACTTCTTGTCAGCTTTTGGCAATGAGCTGGCTCCGCTTCACACTATTCTTCCCGTAGGAAGCGATACCATCAAACCGACCAATACCACTACATTGCGCTATGCGGTCAGGGGCGATGGGGAGAAGGGTTTTCTCTTTATGCATAACTTTCAGGACCATATAGCAATATCCGAACTGAAAGGCTTGAAAGTAGACATCGCGACAAAATCGGGTTCAGTATCCTTTCCCGAAACCGGGACATTTACTCTTAAAACCGGAGCTTCTGCCATTTTTCCATTCAATCTGAATATGGATGGAGTTGAGGTGCGAATGGCTACCGTTCAGCCTTTTTTCCGCTTTACCAACCAGGGGAAACGTTACAATGTGCTGGTTTCGATTGATGGCATTGCTCCGGAAATGGTATTGAAAGGAAAAGTAAAAGTGACCGGTTCAGGCATGAAAACATTTACGCGCAATGGCAATACCGTGGTCGCTTTCCCGATCGGCAAAATCGGAGAAATGCAGATCAACGGAGTCTCCTTTCTCGTATTACCCTGGGAGCAGGCGCTTAATGCATATCTCGTAGGAAAAGAAAATCAGCATTTGGTGATTAGTAAATCGGTCGTATTGGATGGAGAGAAAATCTCCCTGATTTGTAAAAATGGTGAAGCCGTGGATGTAGCAGTTTATCCTTCGGTGAAGGAAATATCGGCAACCAGTGCTGTCGTAAAGAAAACAGTGGCACCTCTTCCGAATATGACGCAACGTACCATCTCTATTCCGACAGTTGAGCCGAAGCTCCAACTGGTACAGGCCGATGACCGCCACTTCGTGCTCAAAGCACCGGATATGGACTGGTCAAAGGTAAACGATGTCTTTGTGACTTTCGATTACCGGGGAGACCGCGCTCTCTGCATGATGAATGGCGAGTTGCAGACCGACAACCTCTACTCCAGCCAGCCCTGGACTATCGGTTTGAAACGATACAGCGATGCATTGAAAACCAACGAAATGTATTTCTATTTTATGCCAATGGCTAAAGATGCTCCCTACCTGAGTTATCTGGACAAAGAGGTGATTCCTGATTTTGGTAACAAAAAGGAATTTCTCGAAATCAAGAAGCCTGTAATTAGTGTGGAGTATAAGGTAGAGATTACGTGGAAGTAATTTGAAAAGCCATTCGATTTTCCATTCTTGTAGAGGAATAATCGGTTGAAATCATTAAATTTAGCCTGTTCGGACAAATGTTCCGGGCAGGCTTTTCTATTTTTCTGAAAAAATTCCCCGTTTCGATGTTATACTTGTGGCGTTAATTCGTCCTATAAACAAATGAGTCCCGAAAGATTTAAGGCAGAGGTACTGCCATTGCGCGAGAAACTGTTCCGGATAGCATGCAAAATGCTGGAAGATGAGCAGGATGCGGAGGATGCTGTACAAGAAGCATACCTCAGGCTTTGGCATACGCGTGATGTGCTTGACCGGTATGACAGCATTTCCGCTTTTGCCACGACGGTGACTAAGAATATCTGCATTGATAAGCTACGCATCAGGTACCGGAAAGAGCCGATGGCCGATAATGTTGAGCAAACCGCTCACGACAACCCGCACCTGATGCTGGAAAAAAGTGATACGGAAAAGCTGATTGGCTCGATCATAGACCAGTTGCCACCTTTACAACGGATGATAATGCAGATGAAAGATGTGGAGGAAATGGAAAATGAAGAGATTGCCTCCATAACCGGAACGAATATCGAAGCCGTTCGCATGAATCTCTCCCGCGCCCGGAAACGGGTAAGGGAAGTTTATCTGAAGTTAACTGCCATTTAATTGAGTGATGATGAAACGATTTGAAGACATAGATGAATTAATTGAAAAGTATTTTGAAGGTGAGACTTCAGTGGCTGAAGAGAAAGCGCTTCATCGCTTTTTCCGGCAAAAGCATTTACCTAAAAAATACCGGGCGGAGAAAGCGATGTTTGACCATTTTGCCAGTGAAAAAGTGGGAAAAGCACCTCGCAGGGCAAGAATAATACCCCAGGTAGTCCGCTGGACGGCAATTGCGGCAGCTATTATCGGTTCAGTCTGGATAATAAACCGTAGGGAGGAACCTGCCCATCCGCTGATTGGTAGTTATGTAATCATTGACGGTACTACCTACACCAATCCGCAAAAAGTACGTGAACATGCCCTGAAAGCGTTGGATGATGTAACCATGGAGCCAAAGAGTCATCCGGATGAAGAGGCTGAAAGGCTAATGAAAGAACAACTTAGTCTGTTTGAATAAATAATAGGTTCTATAACGTTGCGGGTGGGTACGGAATGATTTTGAATTCATTTAGATAGAGCCAAATAATAATACAATATGAAGAATAAAAATTACGGAATCCTGATTTTACTATCCGTATTCTGGCTTTTACCGGAGTTGGTAAATGCCCAGTCGGATTTACAGATTAGTAAGGTTTTCGAGAAATATGGTTCCCGAAAGCATGTGGTCATGGTCGAAATGAGTCGCGAAATGCTTGCTTCTTACAATATGACGTTGTATAAAAGCATCAGTATAAAGGAAGACCCTTCGTCGGTAGAGTTTGTCCGAAACTGTCTGTCCAAAGACAAGGAAGGGGCAAAGAAAATCAAGCAGGTCATGAAAGGAGGTGAGCTTGTATCGGCCTATTATCAGCTGAATAAGCGTGGGAAAGACAACCGGTTTATCCTCTTCCGGAGTGACCCTCCTAATGTCGTAACGCTTATTTACATCGAAACGGAAGAAGAAACCGATAATATTGTAAATATGCTCCTGAAGAAAAAATAGTAACAAACGAAAATATTCAACATTATGAGAAATCAATTTATAACCCTATGGGCTTTTTTAGCCCTGCCAGCCATTCTTTTAGCAGAAACGGCAGCTTCGGATACAACATTCCGCTATAAAAATAAAGTGATTAAAGTGGAAGACCAGCCCGACCAGGTGAAGGTAAAAGTCTATGAAACCAGAAACGGAAAAGATACCGTTGCCTGTAAACAAATCTTTGAAGGCATTTACAGCGATGGTAAAAGCTACGAAACCTGGTCGGTAATAGAAGAGATTGGCATTCAACTCCCCGGTCTTGGCAAGCCTAAAAACAAAAAGCAAAATTCGAAATGTCACATGGAGCCTCACTACGCGGGAATTGGTATTGGTTATATGAATGTGACAGATGACGGTAATCCCTTTCATACGGTTTCTGCCGATAGATTTGCACTGAAAGCGGAAGAGACAACCGAATGGTTTATCAATCTGATTGAGCACAGCTATTCCCTTTACAACAACCGGCTGGCACTTGTAACCGGTATGGGGATCAACTGGCGTACCTACCGGATGGATCAAAATATGATGCTTCAAGAGATTAATGGAAAGACACAAATGGTGCCTTTCGATTTGGCGTCAGGTTATGAATACAGCCGCTTGAAGGTAACCCGTATTACCATGCCGTTATTGCTGGAGTGGCAACCCGGATTTTTGCGTAAAAGTTTTATTTCGGGAGGCGTTGAGGCCGGAATCAAGACGTATTCCACCTTTAAGGTCAAATATAAAAACAGCGTCGGGGATGTGGTGAAAAAAGTAACTGACCGTGGCCTGAATACCACTCCGCTCTCTTTCGACCTGATGCTGATGGCAGGTATTGATAATATCAGCATATTTGCCAAACAAAGTCTGACCGGAGTATTCCAAAAGGACAATGGACCGGATGTGAAACCGGTGTCTGTAGGATTGGTGCTGAACTTCTGATAATAAAACACGAAAGGCTGTCCTTATCCGACAGCCTTTCGTGCTTAGTATAATAGTTTTCCCAGATTCTCAAATCGTTTACGGTAGTCATTTATCGAGCACCTAATAACTTCATAAGCCTCTTCTCTTCCGTAAGTGTGGGTGATTTCAGTGTTTGCCTCTTTTCCCGGCATATCCTTGTAGGTAAGAAAATAGTGTTTGAGCCGTTCTACCACAAAAGCCGGTACATCAGAAATATCCTTATAGCCTTCATAAACGACATCATTGTTTAGTACAGCAATGATTTTGTCATCAGCTTCACTACCATCAATCATACGGAATCCCCCGATGGGTCGGGCATGAACCAGGATATCTCCATGGGTAATGTCTTTTTCTGTCAAAACGCAAATATCTATAGGGTCGCCATCTCCTTTAATTCCAGTTCGTTCGGTTTTTTCCGAACAGAATTGCCCCACCAGTTCTCCGCAGAATGTCTGAGGAAGAAATCCATATAGCGCAGGAACCACGTTGGAGTATTTCTGTGGACGGTCAAGCAGCAGGTAACCGCTATCTTTGTCAATTTCATATTTTACGGTATCGGTTGGCACTACTTCGATAAACGCAGTAACCATTTCGGGCGCTTCTTTGCCCAGATATATACCGTGCCAGGGATGAGACTTGTAGCGGAGGCCCATTAAACGGCCTATTGGGTCAGAAAAAGTATCTACCATAATTAGTTTCTGTTGATGAGTGAATGTTTTGATGAAGCAGATTTTCTCTGCTTGAATTTTACAAAGATAAAATTCTTTTTCAGCGTGCAGGGCTTTGTCTTTGATTTTTAATATCTAAGAAATGACCTATGACAAGTTAACAGAAAAAAAAAGAGCCTCTGAATATTCAGAAGCTCTTTTTTTCTCATTTAAGAGAGCGTTGATTTCTTAATTATGCAGGTTTAATTGCTTCAGTAGGACAAGCGTCTGCACAAGTACCGCAATCAGTACAAATTTCCGGATCAATTTTGTAGATATCGCCTTCAGAAATTGCTTCTACCGGACACTCATCGATACATGTGCCGCAAGCGATACAATCTTCAGTAATTACGTAAGCCATTTTTTTTTAGATTTAAATTAGTGAATGAATTTCATTGCAAAAATAGCAGATTTAGCTTAGAAGCAAAATTTTTCTCTGCTTTTTTTCATTATCGTTTTGTCGTATTTACAACGATTATTTTACTTGTTTTTGAAGCCAATCCCACAAAAGCTGAGTCATAACGTCATGATAAGCAAATGTCTCTCTGAAACCGAAGCCATGTCCTCCGTTTGGAAATATGTACATAGTGGCCGGTATTTTATTGCTTTTTAGGGCGTTGTAAAATAAGGTGCTATTAACCGGAGGGACAGTTTTGTCGTCATCGCTCAGGATTAAGAGGGTAGGTGGGGTTTGCGGGGTAATCTGTTCCTCGTTGGAAAAACGATTTTCAATTTTAGGTTCAGGGTTCTTCCCTAAAAGGTTTGAACGGGAGCCACTGTGGGTGATGCCCGGTTTCATGGAAATGACAGGGTAATACAATATCATAAAATCGGGCCGGCTGGCGTTGTCAAAGTGGGTTCCCAGTGTTGATGCAAGGTGTCCTCCTGCAGAGAAACCGCAAACTCCCACTTTATCCGGTTTGATATTCCATGCCTTAGCATTGGCGCGAATAACCTTCATGGCTTCCTGTGCATCTTCAAGCGGAATATCGGTATATCCGTTGGGAAGTCGGTATTTGAGCACAATTCCGGCAATGCCTTTGCTGTTGAGCCACTTCGCAACATCATGTCCTTCGTGCATCATCGCCTGACGCGCATAGCCTCCCCCCGGACAGATTAGTACAGCCGCTGTTGCTGAATCACTTTTTTGTGGCAGATAAACATACATTCTAGCCTCTTTGCAGTTGAGGGCATGCCCCTCATTCGTAAAGCTCTCCGGAGCTTCAATGCCATTATGATCAGGAGCTCCGTTTTTCCAAACCGGAATGTCGATGGGGGATTGGGCAAATGTCATGGACGAGAAAAGTAATGAAAGTAATAATCCGAATGTTTTTTTCATCGTAAATGGTTTTGTAGTTAGTGTTCCTGCAAAATTAAATTTTCTTCGGGTACGGATAAATAAAAAAAGAGTGATTCGGTTGAGAATCACTCTTTTTATAGATAATCGTGTAAATCTTATTTACTCATAGTCTTTCAGGTTTTCTTGTAAACGTTGTCTGGCAAAGAAAATGCGACTTTTTACAGTTCCGATAGGAAGGTGCATTTTATCCGCTATTTCCTGATATTTGTACCCGGCAACATGCATAGAGAACGGGATTTTGTATTCATCAGAAAAACTATTGATTGCCTTCATAATCTCTTTTACAGAGTAGCTTCCGTCGGGAGTGTCAAAACCGGATTCCTGAGGCAGGTTGAGGTGGTAAAGGTCCTCAGTCTGGTCAATGATGGTTTGGTTTCGTACCACTTTGCGGTAGTTGTTAATGAAGATATTCTTCATAATAGTAAATACCCAACCTTTGAAGTTTACATTTTCGAGATACTTCTCCTGGTTGTCGAGCGCTTTCAGGGTTGTGTCCTGCAACAAATCTTCAGCATCCTCTCTGTTGGCAGTCAATTGATAGGCGAAATTTTTCAAGTTATCCTGGAGGCCCATCAGTCTTTCAGTGAAATTCATCATTGTCATAGCGGTTCTTTTTAAAGGTTTCACTTCTGGTTTACTACTGCTGAGATATTGTGAAAATATCTCAGATACAAAAATAATATTTTGTTCGCAAGGAACCAAATAATTTAGAAGGGATATAAACTGCGCCATGGTTAAAAATCTGTAAAATGGACTATATGGTGTCCTTGTGCTGGATTTGTGAATTGTGTAAAAAATAACATAGTATGACATGTGTGGCTTTAAAAATGCCGGAATAACTCCATATTTGACTCGGTTTAACTTAGATGGAGTTTGGATCTTGTGTGTATTAACTTAAATGGGAGGTTTTTGTGTTGTTAATAACTGTGATAATGTTGTTGGTTTATGTTTGAAAACATGCCTGTTTGGGTGTTTTTGTAGTCTGGAATGGTTTAAAATAGAGAGGCCAGGCTTGTGGTGAAATCAGGAACGTTAGGATGGGTGTTTCCTTTTGAACAAATACTCCGTATAATTTATTATGTTTGCATAGCTTTCTGCCGAAACCAGAGTATTTCATTTACCAAATAACAACTCCATGAAAAAAGTGATAGTTTGTCTTTCTCTATTGCTGTTTGTATTCTCCTCGCAACTTATCGAAGCAAAGAGACCTCTTATTTACAAGATAAACTTCAAAGACGAGGTTGGTAGCAAAACCTGGATATATGTGAAAGAGGGATTTAAAGAGGCCCGACAGCGAAAGGCGGATGCCATCATTATTGAGATGAATACCTATGGCGGTACCGTAATTCATGCAGATTCAATTCGCACCTTAATACTCAATGCTCCTATCCCGACTTATGTGTTTATCAACAATAATGCGGCTTCAGCCGGTGCTCTGATTGCGATTGCCTGCGATAGCATTTATATGCGGCCGGGAGCAAATGTCGGGGCGGCCACTGTGGTTAATGAGACGGGGCAACCAATGCCGGATAAATATCAGTCCTATATGAGGGCAATTATACGCTCTACAGCCGAAGCGCACGGGAAAGATACAATTAAGATGAATGGCGGTAAGGTGGTAAAATGGCACCGGAATCCTCGTATCGCAGAGGCGATGGTAGATGAGTCCATTGTTGTGCCCGGAGTGGTTGATTCAGGGAAGGTGTTGACCTTAACTGCGCAGGAGGCCATGAAACTTGGCTTTTGTGATGCTATAGTAAGTAATATTGACGAGATTGTGATTGACCGGTTGGGATACGATGATTATGATTTGGTGGTTTTTCGTCCGACGGTTTGGGATGACGTGAAGGGCTTTCTGATGAATCCGGCTTTGCAGGCGGTATTGATTATGCTGATAATAGGTGGGATCTATTTTGAAATGCAGGCTCCCGGAATCGGTTTTCCGACAATCATATCACTAACCGCAGCGGTTCTTTACTTTGCGCCGTTGTATATTGATGGGGTGGCTGAATACTGGGAAATTATTCTGTTTGTGGTAGGCTGTTTATTGTTATTAGCCGAAATATTTATTATTCCCGGATTTGGCATTGCGGGAGTGACCGGGATAATTCTTGTATTTCTGGGCCTGTTTTTCGGACTAGTCAATAATGTCGATTTTACTTTTGATTCAGCACCTTCGGATGAAAGCTCCCGGGCGATACTTGTTATCATTTCCGGACTGACCTTAGGCATTGCCCTGATAATTTATATGAGCAGCCGGATTGGTACAAGAGGGGTTTTCAGTAAATTTGCTCTGCAAAAAACACAGGAGTTGCAAGATGGGTATATTTCCGTACCGGGAGAATATAGTCAACTGATAGGAAAAGAGGGGGTTGCGGAGACAATATTACGTCCTTCCGGTAAAATCAGGATTGATGGAGTGCAATATGATGCGGTTGCATTGACCTCGTATTTAGATAAAGGCGAAAATGTCCGAGTAGTAAAGTTTGAAAATGCACAGCTTTACGTGAAGAAGAAATAACAACAAATAGAATATGTCAGGAAAAAGATTTATAGGGGTAATCCCGGCCCGATATGCTTCAACTCGGTTTCCGGGAAAACCGTTGGTGAAGATTGGTGGTAAAATGATGATTCAACGGGTGTACGAGCAGGTGATGGATACTCTGGATGAAGTTTGTGTGGCTACGGATGACAGGCGGATTATTGAGGCTGTGCATTCATTTGGGGGAAATGTGATTATGACCTCCGAAAGACACAAAAGCGGAACAGACCGTTGTCATGAGGCGATGTTGAAATGCGAAGGAGATTATGATGTCGTGGTAAACATACAGGGCGATGAGCCATTTATTCAACCTCAGCAAATAAGTCTCCTCAAGGCCTGTTTTGATAATAAAAATACGCAGATTGCGACTCTGGTAAAGCCATTTACGTTGGAAGATGGTTGGGAGGCTTTATCAAATCCGAATTCTCCTAAAGTGATTATGAATGACAGGATGGAGGCAATTTACTTCAGTCGTTCGGTTATTCCATATGTTCGGAATTACCCTGAGGCGGAGTGGCTTAATCACCAGACGTTTTATAAACATATCGGATTGTACGCTTACCGCACGGATATCCTTGAAAGTATTACCGAACTGGAGCAGACACCATTGGAGTTAGCCGAGTCGCTTGAGCAGCTTCGCTGGCTGGAAAATGGATACAAGATAAATGTGGCTGTTACCCAGTTCGAAACAATCGGCATTGATACTCCGGAAGATCTGGATAAAGCAGAGAAATTCATTCAAAATAAACGCTAAGAAGAGTTACATGTTAGACAGAACAATACAACCTGAAATTCGAAATATTGAGACTTTTACTATTCCGCAACCCAATATCGTGGTATTGCCCAATGGGATTGAACTTTACACCGTTAATATGGGGGAGCAAGAGGTGATTCGCCTCGACTTGATGTTTTCCTCGGGAAAATGGGACCAGGAAAAGAATCTGGCTGCGGTTATGACCAATATGATGCTCAAGGAAGGAGCCGGTGAACTGACTTCTTCGAAAATCGCCGAGCTGCTGGACTATTATGGATCCTGGATGCAGAGTTCAGTGACTCAGCATAATTCCTATCTGACACTGTATGCCCTGAATAAGCATTTTTCATCATTGCTTCCAATTATAGAGTTGATTATTAAATCTCCGACTTTTCCTGAAGAGGAGTTCCGGACGTTGATGTCACGCCAGAAACAACAATATCTGGTGGATTGTGAAAAGGTGGAAAATCTGGCCAATTTTGCTTCGATAGAGCAGCTTTTCGGTGCATCCCATCCATACGGAAAGAGAGCCGCAGCCGAAGATTTCGATTTGCTGACCATTGAGGATTTGAAAAAATATCATCAGAAACATTATCATTCAGCCAATTGCCGCGTATTCCTGACGGGCAAATTGAATGATGAGCATCTGGCTATGGTCAGTGAGTTGTTTGGCCAAAAGGAGTGGGGGATAATCTCTGAAAAAGAAGAAGGCTCATTTGAGATCTTATCGTCCGATGAGAAGTTCCGAAAAACCGAAAAGCCGGAAGCTGTACAATCGGCAGTGCGTTTCTCAAAAAAGTCTATTGACCGTAAGCATCCCGATTTTAACGGCCTGCGGGTTCTCAATACGGTGTTGGGAGGGTATTTTGGAAGCCGCCTGATGACCAGCATTCGTGAGGAAAAAGGCTATACTTACGGCATCGGATCTTCATTGGTTACACAACAAAAGGCAGGCTACATGACCATTGCAACCCAAACGGGCGTTGAAAATGTGGGACCTCTTATTGATGCCGTTTTTGAAGAAATGGATAGACTCAAAATAGAGGAGATTTCACCGGACGAAATGGAACGGGTGAGAAGTTATCTTCTGGGAGAATTTGCTCGTTCGTTTGATGGCCCGTTTTCAATTGCGGATGCACATATCTCGATTTTAGCCAACCAATTGGGTTTTGATTATTATGAAAATCAATTGAAGGTCATCCAAAGCATAGATTCTGCTACTCTTTTGCTATTAGCGAATAAATACCTGAACCGGGAAGATTTTTACGTTTCGGTGGCCGGTAAATGAGAAAACGGGCGTTCAGTGAAAAAAATCTGAACGCCCGTTTTATATAATGAAGTTGAGTCTTATTCTGCCACCTCTTCAGCAACTTCTTCATTGAATTGTGTGTAGCCTTTGCTTACCAACAGGTTGTACCAAACGATAACTTTCTTGATATCCGTAGGGTAAACGCGTTCACGATCGAATGAAGGAAGGATTTCTCCGAAGTATTTTTTCAATGCGGCAGCATCAGCTTTAGCATCAACAGCCGTTGCAGCTCCTGACTCTTTTTCAAAAATCAACTGGAATACCTCACGAAGCGGTTTTTCACCTTCTTCGGTATAGATGGCAATATCATTTAAAGAAATAACTTTATCACGGGAATAGGCCGGCGTTTTTTTGCCATCGAGCAGAGATTCTACGATAATGGCGTTACGACCCTGAGAAGCGAGTTTAAAAAGTCCGGGTTTTCCCGAAATTGACAAAATAGTTCTGAGCATATAGTTTTTGTTTTTGGATTCGAAGCCGCAAATATAGAAAGGAAAAAAATACAGGCAAAAAGGAAAACGTTGTATATTGTTAAGCTAAAAGCTTGCATTGGGCGATGATTTCAGTCAACTGTGGTATGATGGGATGGGTATTGTCATTGTTTATAACGAAGTCAGATCGTTGAATACGTTCGGACTCAGCCATTTGATTCCGCATCCGGTCTTTGATCAGGCTTTCTGAAGAGTGGTCGCGCTGCATTACCCGTTGGATTCTGATTGCTTCCTGTGCTGTGACTACTACAACCTTGTCAACATGCAGATATAGTCCTGAATCAAATAAGATGGCAGATTCAATTACAACCAAATCTGCATTTTGTTTGTCGCACCATTGGTAGTAATCTTTTCTTACTTCGGGGTGGACAATTCCGTTGAGTTTGCTGAGTAATTCCGGGTGTTGAAATGCAATACCGGCGATATGCGGGCGGTTTAGCTGCCTATCCTGATAGGACCCTTCTCCGAAAATAGCAATGATTCCATTCCGGATTTCAGAAGATTCGACCATCAGTCGTTTAGCTTCCCGGTCACAGTCATAAACCGGAATACCGCATAATCTGAAAAACTCGGCAACAACGGATTTTCCACTGCCAATGCCTCCGGTTAATCCTATTCTAATCATTTTGTATCTCTTCCATTAGTACATCCACCTCATCCGGTTGATACCTTATATTCGATACATAATGGGGGTATTTAACCATCTTGATATGGTGTCTGCCAGTGTTGTTCTTTTGAATGTCGTTGTAGTCAATTACAAATGAAAAATCATTCGCCTGCACTGATTTGTAATGACTGATTGAAACAGAGCATACTACGCGGATCGTAGCCGGGAATAACCTCATATTGAAGCCTTCGGGTACATTGATTCCAATAACCGGAATATCAATTGATTTTTCGGTGATGGACTCTACTGGAACCATGACTCTGATTTTGTAGGGAACCAGTTTCACCCCATCGATTTTGTTAAGTACCAGATTGGTCTCAAAGGTGTCTTTTAGATTGGAAACCCGTAGCACCTGCGTATAAACCTCTTTAATCTGGTTGAGTTTATCGGTTGGCGCGTAAATGGTAATCTTAGGCGGCCAGAAACGAATCCGGTTGCTAAGTCCGAATGAGTTTTCGGTGGTAATTGCTGATAAAAGTTTGACCGGTACGGTTTTAGATTCGCCCTGAGAAAAATTGAGGTTAATCGATTCCGGAAAAACAGAGCGTAGATCTATGCCGACTACAAATTTCTTTCTTAGCTTATTGAGTAAATAGTCAGAGGATATTGTGGCAACCCCTTTTTTGATTTGTAGTTCCCGGAAGTCAATTTCACAAGTCGGTACCGGTCGGCTAAAGGAGTAGCTAAATAAAGTTGCGCCTTTGTCCTTTGCCCTGACTTGTAATGAATTGGGAATGTCCGATGTGAGAATTATATTTCTGGGAATGTTGATGATGCGAAGGGGAACCCTGAAATCTGTTTCAAGGTTTTCTTTCATCAATTGCAGAAAC
Organism: Parabacteroides sp. FAFU027; assembly: GCF_022808675.1. Taxonomy (NCBI): domain Bacteria; kingdom Pseudomonadati; phylum Bacteroidota; class Bacteroidia; order Bacteroidales; family Tannerellaceae; genus Parabacteroides; species Parabacteroides sp. FAFU027. The sequence goes on along the minus strand of NZ_JAKZKV010000003.1, from coordinate 145,456 downwards.
CAGAAGAATGTAGAGAGTATAACGAAAAAAAGGAAGGTCAGAAGTTCCTTTTTGCGTTTGAAACGCAAGAAACTTCTGACCTTCACCAGAAAGCGGTATATCTTCAGTTGATTCTTTCTGCCTTGCATAGGAGGGAAATGTTTTATTTCGTCTCAGCAGACTGAGAATCGGCAGCAGATGCAAATACAGATCCTTTTTCCACTTTGATACGAACGCCTTGTGCGATTTCGATAACAAAGTAAGTGTCAGCGATTTCTTTGATAGTGCCATGGATACCACCAGCCGTAACTACGCGGTCTCCGTTTTTCATTGCTTCACGCGTTTTTTTGATTTCTTTCTGACGTTTTGCCTGTGGGCGAATCATGAAGAAATAGAAAACGGCAATAATAAGTACCATCATCAGGATGCCTGAAAGACCACTACCCTGAGCCCCGGCTTGAAGCATTACGCTTAATAAGTTCATAGTTGTATTCGATTACGATTTTTTATTGTTGTTATCAAGGCAAATATAGTGAAGTTTTTAATTCTTCACTATTCTCTTTTCCGATTTTAACTGATTTATCACGTTGTTGAGCACTCCGTTTACAAAGTAACCACTCTTTGGGGTACTGTATGTTTTTGCCAACTCGATGTATTCGTTTAGCGTTACAGTTGTTGGAATCGATTCAAAATTGAATATCTCTGCCAAAGCAATCTGCATAATGATAATATCCATGAACGCAATGCGGTCCATTTCCCAGTTCTGGGTATTTTTGTCGATGAGTTCGCGATATTCTTTTTCGCTCAGGATGGCTTTACGGAAGAGAGTAACGGCGAAATCACGGTCCGCTTCAGCCTTAAACATTGGTAGCAGAGACTGTTTTTCTCCTTTATCCGGATTGAATTGCTTGATTGTTTTGAGGACGAAAGTACCGATGATGTCCATGTCATCGTTCCAGTAAAGGCTGTTTCCTTCCAATACTTCAGCAAGATCGGCATCTTCCATGATGATGTTTTTGAATATAGAGCGCCAGAACTCGCGGTCAGCCTCGTAAGAATCTTCTTCGCTGGCCATATAATCCTGATAAGTTTTTGACTCAATGATACGGTCGAGCAAAATACGGATAAAGTCCTGTTCGTTTGTCCAGGAGATTTTCTGATTGCTGAGATATTCGTTGAATTGACTGTTTTCGTTCAATTGACGGATGAATCGGTTGTCTATAAACCGGGTGTTGGGATTGAGTTCTTGTTCTGTTGGGAGGAGTTTGTTACGGGCAGCGTCGAGTCTTCTTTCCTGAAATTGAGTCAGCTCCACCATCAGCAGGAGCAGAAAGTTGTACAATTCGTAAGATTTTTCGAGACTAAACATTAATTCTGTTTCGGCAGTTGCTAGTGAGCGGTTGTCATTCTTGTAGTATGAATAAATCAACTGCATCACTTTAATTCGAATCAATACGCGGTTTATCATCTTTTTAATGAGCTATTTTTAGATGGTGCAAAAGTAGTCTATTTCCCCGAGTCGGGGAAATGGGGAAGTCTATTTTCATTTTAAATTATCATAAAGAAAGAGAGCTGCTTATTTTTATTGCCGGTTTCTTTGGAAATGTTCAAAATAATCTCCATATTTGGAGGGAAATAAAAAGAGTCAAGTTATCCAAAAAAGTCTGAGCCATGGATGGATATCAAAAGAGAAGTATGACCAATGCGAAGGATCAGGAGATAGTTTATTCCCGAGCGATCAAAGCTGGTAAAAGAATCTATTACTTAGATGTAAAGAGAAATCGCAAAGACGAACTGTTTCTTGCCATTACAGAGAGCAAGAAGGTCATAACCGGTTCTATAGAGGATCCGGTTGTCGAGTTTGAAAAACACAAAATCTTTCTTTACAAAGAAGATTTTGAGAAGTTTTTAATTGGAATACAGGACGCGATTGCTTTTATTGGCAATTCTGGATCCGGTGAGCCTTTAAAGAATGATATAGCAGAAAAGCTATTAAGCGAAATTCCCGATTTTGTAATTGATGAAATTCAATAAACAGGAAAGCCGGAGGTAACCCTTCGGCTTTCCTGTTTTTATAAACCTTCCGTGAGCGTATCAATCCTGGTCTTCCTTACCCCTTATGAATTAATTGTTATCTTTGCAGGCAAAATTTCGAGGAATGAATCAGATGATTAAGACGATTATATTTGACCTGGGCGGCGTGCTTTATGACCTGGATAGACAACGTTGTGTAAATGCGTTGGAAAAAGCCGGCCTGGATAATGTAAATGAACTACTGACCAATTATAAACAAGCCGGAGTATTTCAACAGCTTGAAGACGGAGAAATAGCGGCTGAACAGTTTTATGCTGAAATACGCCAGATTACAGGCAAGAATGTACCTGACGAGGCGATTAAAAATGCGTGGGATGCGTTTCTGGTTGAAATACCCGATTATAAGCTGGAAATGGTATTAAACCTTCGCAAGCGTTTTCAGGTATTCATGCTGAGCAATACCAACGAGATTCATTTCAGTGATGCCATTCCCCGTGCATTTGAGAAAAATGGTAAAACGATTCATGACTACTTTGACCGGTTGTATTTGTCTTACCAAATGAACGTATCGAAACCCAATCCTTCCATTTTCCACCAATTAATTAGTGACTCGGGGATTGACCCGCAAGAGACATTGTTTATAGATGATTCTCCTGAAAATGTGCGCGTGGCAAGTGAAATGGGCTTCAAGACCTATCTTGCACAACCGAAAGAAAACTTCTCTCATATCTTTGAAGGCCTGGAATAATGAAAATTATTACCGACAAATCACAACTTGACGGACGGGATCTGGCCGCAACCATTGGCTTTTTTGATGGGGTTCACCGGGGACATCTGCATTTAATCAATCAGGTGAAAGCAGTGGCTGCTCAAAAAGGGCTGAGCTCTGCCGTAATCACATTTAGAGAGCATCCCCGTAAGGTAATTCATACCGATTATCTCCCTCAATTGCTGACTACTTTTGAGGAGCGAATGAGTCTGCTTGCAGAAAGCGGCATTGATTATTGTATCGTGATGGATTTTACCTTCGAATTGGCTCAGTTTACGGCTCAGCAGTTTATAGAGGTTATATTAAGTAAAACATTTTCGGTAAAGGCACTGGTAATCGGTTATGACCATCGTTTTGGAAAAAACAGGACGGAAGGATTCGAAGATTACGTTCGTTTCGGAAAAGAGGCCGGGATGGAGGTGATTCATGCAGATGCCTTTTTACACGATAAGGTGCATATAAGTTCGTCGGCTGCCCGTCGGGCATTGCAGGCCGGGCATATCAGGGAAGTAACGATGCTGCTGGACCGACCATATAATATTGAAGGGAGAGTGGTAAAAGGCCACCAATTAGGACGTGAAATCGGGTTCCCGACGGCTAATCTGGAAATGCTGGATGCTGAAAAGATTTTACCTGTTCCCGGAGTGTATGCCGTGAAGGTTCTTTGGCGAAGCAAAGAATACAAAGGGATGATGAATATCGGGGTGAGACCGACAGTAAGCAATGCGAATAAGCAGACCATTGAGGTTCACATTTTCGATTTCGAAGTAAATGTATATGGAGATGTATTGAAGGTCTTTTTTATCGATAAGCTCCGCGATGAGCGAAAGATGAATGGGCTGGAAGACCTCATAACGCAGTTGCAGATGGATAAAGAAGAAGCAATGAAACGATTATAACAGAAAAGGAGAGCCGTGATGACTCTCCTTTTTCATTATTTCTTAACCGGAATTTCCCGTTTGATACTTTCGTCAAGTGAGATTAATGTCTCTGTGGCAATTACACCGTCAATCTCCTGAATCTTTCCATTGACCAGCTCCATAAGGTGTTCATTATCTCTGGCATAAAGTTTGACCAGCATAGTGTATGGGCCCGTTGTATAGTGACATTCCACGATTTCAGGAATCTTTTCAAGTTCAGGGACAACTTGTTTGTACAATGAGCCTTTTTCGAGCTTAACTCCAATATATGTACATGAACGATAACCCAGAACTTTAGGGTTAACGGTATATCCTGACCCGGTAATGACATTCATGTCGATCATGCGTTGTACACGCTGGTGTATAGCCGCTCTGGATACACCGCATTCAGCAGCCACATCTTTAAATGGTATTCTTGCATTTCGAGAAATAATCTCAAGAATATGTCTGTCAAGGTTATCTATTTTCTCCATTATATAATTTTGTTTAGTCGCAAATTGTAAGCAAAAATAGCAATTAGTGTCCGAATAAGAAATATAATTCGATAAAAATATCCGATTACATGATATTTTGTTCATTATGAAGAAAAAAGTAAGTTGGGACGCCGAGTGTAAAACCTTGTTGTGAATTAAAGTTTAGAATTTTGGTTAATAATCGACCGCTTTGAAATAACGCAATGTTGGTTACAGGGTTTTTGATATAACAAAAGAGCCGGAAAAGGTAATTTCCGACTCTTTGATATGATGCTTCAAAAGGAATGCTGATTATTCCGATTCGTTTATGGCTTTTATCACTAATCCCGCAATTGTGAATCCGAATATGGCCGGGATATGAGAGGTTGTCCCGTTGATGCGGGCTTTCAGGCTGCACCATTCGTGATTGACCAAATCAGGGTCGCCGGGACCGTTTTTGCTTTTCGGACAAAGGCATTGCTCGGTGCCACAGGTGGCAGCAGCGCCTTTATTTTCAAGAACTTCATCGCTGTAAACGCAGAGGAACTTCTTCTTCAGCTTTTCGCCTTTGCGGATTTTCCGGCGGAGCATGGCTCCAAGCGGGCAGCCATCGACTTTCCAGAATTCAGCTACACGGATGCGGGTTGGGTCAACCTTAAGAGCTGCTCCCATAGAGGAGAATAATGTGGCGTTGGTCTCCGTCGCTTTTCTGATAAGGTGAACCTTATTCTCCAGACTATCGATGGCATCGATAATATAGTCGTAGTTTTCAAGCTCGAAAGAGTCGTGCGTTTCTTTGCTGTATATCTTTTGCAGAGCAGTAATTTCTGCTTTGGGATTGATTTCCAGCAGACGTTGTTTGAGGACATCAGTCTTGACTTGCCCCACGGTTTGAGTGGTAGCCAGGAGCTGACGATTGATATTCGTGACACATACACGGTCAGAATCGACAATCGTGAGATTGCTAATGCCAGAGCGAACGAGGCTTTCTGCACACCAGCTTCCAACGCCTCCGATGCCAAATATGATGACCCGTTTCTGAGCCAGTTTGCTCATACTATCTTTTCCCAGCAGAAGTTCCGTACGCTGGAAAATTCCTTTTTCAATACCCATTGATTTGTATCTGATTTTATCGATTGGTTCGGTTTTATCCGACTGTAATGGTTGCAAAAATAAGGCAAAAGTAGATTGAGTGCGGGATGAACAACCGTTTTTAACTGATTATGAGAATCTTTGACGAGTAGCTTTGTGTCACAGAGGACAACAGAGAACCTCAGAGTTTGTTCTTTATCTCTGTGGTTCTCTGTGATACAACCATCATTTGAACTGATTGAAGAAAGCTTGAAGGCCGGCATTAGCATCTTCGAGCTTATCTTCCCAATGTTTGACAGAGTTTTCTCCGATTTTGTCAGTGATGTATTTTACAGAAATAAAAGGCAGTGAAAGTCTTTTGCAAAGGGCAGCAACGGCGAAGTTTTCCATATCGAAAGCATCGGCTTCGTCAATCACTTCGGTCACAAAGGAGTCACCGGTGTTGCAGGTGTTGTGCATTTCACAACCGGAGAAAAGAGTGATTTTACTTAACTCCTCGATAAAGTCATGATGATAGTCTACCCCAAACTCTTTGCATTTCTTCATATCGCGATCCACAAAGGTATTGCAGATGACAATCGAATCCACGTCATTGACCACGGAACCAGCTGTGCCGATGTTGAGAATTAGGTTAGGCTTATGGGTTTGGATTGCATCATATACCGAAAGAGCGGCGTTAACTTTACCTATTCCGGTCTGGCAATAGATAATATGGCATCCCGGGAATGAAACATCTACTCTCTCCTGTGGAATGGCGTATGTGACTAATATCTTCATATCGTTGACGTTCAATTATAAAGACAAAGGTAGATGTTTTTTGAATGAATAAATCTAATGCAAAGCAGAGGAAACGCTAAGATTTATCAAATGGCGCAGTAAAAACCTCCAAGGTATTCAAGACCTTGGAGGTTTGGGGTTTCTTATTGATTGTATTCATTCAATGCTTCGTAGAATGCCTGAATGTTTTCAGCAGGAACATGCGGCGGAAGGTCGCATCCGGTGGAAAGGACGTAGTTGTCAAATGTAGCTGTTTTTTGCAAAAGGTCGGCAACGTAAGTTTTAACCTCAGCAGCAGAAGTGAGCTTCATTACCCCCACGGGGTCAACATTTCCCATGATGAGTTTGTCTTTCGGGCAAACGTTGAGAGTCTCCAACATATCAATCGCATTGCCAAAGTGGAATGCTGCCGCATCAGTATTTAACATAGCCTCGGTACAGTGGCCTTTGTTTCCGCAGTTATGGAGCACTACCATGAAGTTGTCATCCTGCACGGCATCGACAATCTTTTTCACATACACAGAAGAGAAGGCCTGGCAATCTTCGTTGGAAAGCAATCCGGCTGCCGGTTCGGCAATCATTACCCCGTTGCTGCCAATGCGTTTCAGCTCCTGGCAATAGTTGATAAGGAATTCGGTGCATTTGTCCAAAAGCTTTCCAATTGCTTCCGGCTCAATGTAGCAGCCAATCATGATTTCGGACATATCATACAGGCGACCGGCCAGTGAAAACGGGCCAATGATGCCTGCGAAAACAGGTTTATCGCTAATGGCTTCTGCTGTGAGTTTGTTTGCTTTCAGATATCCGGGAATACGTCCGGCAGTCAGGTCAGGGACTTTCAGATTGTCAATCTCTTCGGCATTGCTCACCAGACGACCAATGATGTGCGGCATATCATTCTCCGGAAAGTCAATCTGACAACCGAAAGCTTCGGCTTCGACAGTCAGGTCCATAATGACGGTGGTTGCAGCAGATGGGTAGATTTTCCCCAGTTCTATAACGGCTTGAGCATGCACCTCTCCGTTTTGTACAGCATCTACCACGCGTTTGCCAATCATCTCGATGCCGGGATGCGTCATGATGGGGATGGCGATTCGTTTCTTATTGGCAATTTGTTGGTTTGCCCACTCTTTCATGTTTCTCATAACTCGAGTTTTTGGGTTTCATGGTTTGTAGGGCAAAAATAGATGATGCAGGACGGGAGGGAAGTCAATATTTATCCGAAATAGGTAAATAATCGGTGAGGAGAGGATGATTTTATCACGGACAATGTCTGTCCCAAGTAGGACAAAGCCTGTCCGAAGTAGGACAACGTTCGTCCCACTTCGGACAATCGTTGTCCCAAGTAGGACGGAGTTCGTCCCAAGTAGGACAAGAGTTGTCCTAAGTAGGACAGAGTCCGTCCCAGTTAGGACAAAGGCTGTCCCAGTTGGGACAAGGGTTGTCCCGGATAAAAAATAAGGGCTTCGCCGTGAGCGAAACCCTTATCTGGTTATTATGCCATTTCTTTACCGTGGCAGTTTTTGTATTTCTGACCGCTACCGCAAGGGCAAGGGTCGTTACGACCGACCTTTTTCTCCACGTGAACAGGTTCACGTTTGGGTTGCGGACGTTCGTGGGTTTCAGGCGCCGCACCGTACTCGTCTTTTTGTGTGTGGTACTGGCTGTAATCCTGTTTTGGTTCGTGTTTGGCTTCGTGTACCTGTTCCGGTTCGCGTACAGGAATTTGACCGCGCATCAACACGCTCACCACTTTACGGCTGAAGCTGTCCACCATTTCCTTAAACAGACCGAATGACTCCAGTTTGTAAATCAACAGCGGGTCTTTTTGCTCGTAGCTCGCATTCTGTACCGAGTTGCGGAGTTCGTCCATTTCACGCAAGTGCTCTTTCCACGATTCGTCGATGGTGTGGAGCAGAATGGTTTTCTGGAACGTTTTCACAATATCCTTACACTCGGTATCGTAAGCCGTTTTCAGATTGCAGGAGATGTTGTACATCAGTTTACCGTCAGTTACCGGAATCATGATGCTTTCATATACGCCACCCTGAGTCTCGAATACCTCTTTGATAACAGGTTGTGCCACATGAGCCATTGCATCCGATTTGCGCTTGAACGCTTCCAGTACTGCGTGGTAAAGCTGGTCGGTCAGTTTCGCTTTCTTTTCTGATTTGAACTGGTCTGCATCAAACGGTACTTCGATAGCAAATACACGGAATACCTCGTCTTTCAAACCGTGGTAGTCGTTGGCATCGGCAAACTCTTCGAAGATTAGTTTCGAAGAATCGTAAATCATATTGAGGATATCGAGAGAGATACGCTCACCCATCAATGCGTGACGACGTTTGGTATAAATCACTTCGCGTTGCGCGTTCATCACGTCATCGTATTCGAGCAGACGTTTACGGATACCGAAGTTGTTTTCTTCCACCTTCTTCTGAGCACGTTCGATAGATTTCGAAATCATGCTGTGCTCAATCATCTCGCCTTCGTCAAATTTCAGACGGTCCATGATAGCGGTGATACGCTCTGCACCAAACAGACGCATCAAATCATCTTCCAATGACACGAAGAATACAGATGACCCCGGGTCTCCCTGACGACCGGCACGACCACGCAACTGACGGTCAACGCGACGGGACTCGTGACGCTCCGTACCCAGGATAGCCAAACCACCGGCAGCTTTTACTTCCGGAGAAAGCTTGATGTCGGTACCACGACCCGCCATGTTGGTAGCGATGGTTACGGTTCCTGATTGACCTGCCATAGCTACGATTTCAGCCTCACGCTGGTGCAGTTTCGCATTCAGTACGTTGTGAGGGATTTTGCGCATGGTGAGCATTTTGCCCAACAACTCGGAGATTTCTACCGAAGTAGTACCCACCAATACCGGACGGCCCTGTTCTACCAGTTTTACAATCTCTTCGATAACGGCAGTGTACTTTTCGCGTTTGGTGCGATATACACGGTCGTTCATATCGTTACGGGCGATGGGACGGTTGGTTGGGATAGTTACTACATCCAGTTTATAGATGTCCCAGAACTCACCGGCTTCCGTTTCAGCAGTACCGGTCATACCGGCCAGCTTTTTGTACATACGGAAGTAGTTCTGAAGGGTAATGGTTGCAAAAGTCTGCGTTGCAGCTTCGATGGTTACACGCTCTTTAGCCTCGATAGCCTGGTGCAAACCGTCAGAGTAACGGCGGCCTTCCATGATTCGGCCGGTCTGCTCATCAACGATTTTTACCTTGTTGTCAATTACAACGTATTCGTCGTCTTTTTCAAACAGGGTATAGGCTTTAAGCAACTGGTTGATGGTGTGAACACGCTCCGATTTGATAGAGTAGTTTTGGAGCAACTCATCTTTCTGAATTTGCTTCTCATCTGCAGAAATTTCCGATTGCTCGATCTCGGCAATGTGCGCGCCGATGTCAGGCAAAACGAAGAACTGAGGGTCTTCAGAGTGACCGGTCAGGATATCGATACCTTTGTCGGTCAGCTCGATGCTGTTATTTTTTTCATCAATGACAAACAACAGCGGGTCAGTAATAATATGTAAGTTGCGGTTGTTGTCTTGGATATAGTTTTCCTCGGTCTTCAACATCTGCGCTTTTACGCCCGGCTCGCTGAGGAATTTAATCAACGGTTTGTTTTTAGGCAGACCTTTGAATGAACGGTAAAGCAAAACAGAACCTTCTTCACGCACTTTATCATCGTTTGAAGCCATCTTCTGACGGGCTTCTGCCAGCAGTTTGGTACAATAAGAACGTTGCTCATTTACCAGTTTTTCCACGCGTGGGCAGAATTGCTCAAACATCTGGTCTTCGCCTTTAGGTACCGGACCGGAGATAATCAATGGAGTACGGGCATCGTCAATCAATACCGAGTCCACCTCATCGACAATCGCGAAGTTGTGTTTGCGTTGCACGAGGTCTTCGGCGCTCATCGCCATGTTGTCACGCAGGTAGTCGAAACCGAATTCGTTGTTGGTACCGAATGTGATGTCAGCTTCGTATGCTTTGCGGCGTTCGTCAGAGTTAGGCTGATGTTTGTCGATACAGTCCACGCTCAATCCGTGGAACATATACAATGGCCCCATCCATTCCGAGTCTCGTTTCGACAGGTAATCATTTACGGTTACGATGTGCACACCGTTGCGGGTCAATGCGTTGAGGAAAACAGGTAGTGTTGCCACCAAAGTTTTACCTTCACCGGTTGCCATCTCTGCGATTTTACCTTTATGGAGAACGGTACCTCCGAACAACTGACAATCGTAGTGAATCATCTCCCAAAGGATTTGGCTACCACCGGCATTCCATTTGTTGAAATAAATCGCTTTATTGCCTTCGATTTTCACGAAGTCTTTTGTCGCAGCCAGTTCGCGGTCGAAATCTGTTGCTGTAACTTCCACGGTTTCATTTTGGGTGAAACGGCGGGCAGTGTCTTTTACGATAGAGAATACTTCCGGAAGAACCTCATCCAGTTTCTTTTCCTGAATTTCGTAAATCTGTTTTTCGATAGCGTCAATTTCAGTCCAGCCTTTTTCGCGGGTTTCAATATCTTGTTCTTCGATTTCTGCTTTTTTGTCTTCGATGGCTTTGCGTTCAGCGGCTACACAGTCCTGAAGCAACTGCATGATAGCTTGTGAACGGGCACGCAGGCCGTCGTTATCCAGTTTTTCGATTTCAGGATAAATAGCCTGAATCTTTTTCACGTAAGGGTCAATCTCTTTCAAGTCGCGTTGAGACTTGTTTCCGAAAAGACTCTTCAGAATATCATTAAATCCCATAATATATAATTGTCTATTAGTTTTATAAATGAAAATATTCGGCTTGAAACAAGCCGGTAAAAGCCGGACAAAAATAAGCTAAAATAATGATTTACGCTATTTTGCCTCTGTTTTTATCCGAAAAGGGAGGATAGATGGCCGGACAAATTAAAATAACTCCTTCAGAACGCCATCGGAGCAGGCGCTCGGGGCACGGATACGCAGATAATAGGAAACGGTAGGCGCTACCTCGGTCGCTTTGATAACGCGATTTATGCGGTTCCCTTTGATGTTGTTACCAAAGAAAAACAACGGAGTCTGAATAGCAGACTTACGCACTTTGGACGATTCGTCTTTTTGCTTTTCGTAAGCTTCTTTCCATCCCGGTTGAAGTTCCAGAATGAGGTCGCCGGAGATCTTGCGGTGGATTCCGTTACGGATTTGGAGAATATCGTCATTTGCCCGTCCGAGCAACAGGCTGAACGAGGTAATCACATCCTGCACGCCGCTCATTTGGATGAGGAACTCGGCAGCCTTGGTTTGCACCTGAGTCAGGTCAAGTTGCTTGTCGTCAATCAGTTTGCGGTTGAGGAAAATCTCTTTATTAAAATAGCCCGTTACCCAATCGCCCTGGCCGTATTGTGACATCAGGTACATATTGAGCAGAGCGGTTGCACGGTTGGGGTAGAATTCGCCATCAGGCAGATTCAATCGCTCGGGCGTATATTCGTTTTCTTCGCTATAGCCCGTAGAAGCTAAGAAAATCAGTGCGTTTTTCAGGCCGACTTTAGCATCGATGGTATTGAACAGCTTTTCCAACTGCTTGTCGAGCCGGAGGTAAGTGTCCTGTATTTCAAGCGAATTGTCGTTCTGCCCTTTGTTTTTAAAAGCACCCGCGTGGAAAGTAAGTGCAAGGAAGTCGGGGTAGGAGCGTTTGCCCAGGACCTCTTTTTCAAAGAAATTCAACACCAGACGGTTCACCTCTTCATTGACCAGGGCACTCGATTTGAATTGCACCAGGTTGTCCTTTGCCTTGCGGAAGTTGTATTTGAAGCTAAAGTCTTTGTGCTTATAGGGAAAATACTTGTAGGTCGAAACGTCATTGAGAGGTTCCCACACCATGGATTCTACACGGTCAGACAGCGGGTCTTTGCTGTTGTAGGCATCAAATGAGGAGGGGAGATTCTGATAATAGGTTGATGTTGCCCAATTGTGGCGCTGGTTGTCAATCCAGAAAGCACCGTCGGCTGCGTGGCCGCCACTGACAATGGCTTCATCCGAGTTCGGAGCGAAAGAATAAACCGAGCCGAATCCTTCGGTGGCACTCTTCAGTTCGTCGGTGAGCGTATTTACCAGTAAGTTTTTGGGTGAAAGCGTCTCATCGGTGTAGTTCCCCATGTAAGCCGGGTCGAGCAACGTGAGCACAGGCTTTTTCGTCTCGCGGTTGTAACGGTTTACCCCCACGATGCCATGATACCACGGATTGGCTCCGGTAAAGAGCGTAGCGGTGGCCGAAGCCTCGTCAGGATTGGGAAAGTCGTATTTCATGTCGCGGTAGTATGCTCCTTCGCGCATCAGTCGCTTGAAGCCGCCCTCACCGAACATGGTATAGAATTGCGTGAGATAATCCCCCCTGAGCTGGTCCACGACAATGCCGACCACCAGTTTCGGCTGCTCGGGAGAGAGCTGTGCCTGAATCTGATTGACCGTCAGTGCAACGACTATCGAGGTGATTAGTTTCTTCATTCTATTAGGATTGGCACATTGGTGATGTACCATTTAATCATTTACAATTTACAATATAGCCAGAATGCAGGCTTGTGTCTTTTTACTCAATTAAACCGCCCCTAAATCCCCTGAAGGGGACTTGCAGAGTGTGCCGGACTTTGATTTATTCCTTAATTATAGCCTTTTATATGCAGTAATATTCATATTGTACTGCTGCAAAAGTCCCCTTTAGGGGATTTAGGGGCAGAAATTAGCGTTTAATAAAAAGCAATGTCCGGAATAGTGACCGGAAAAACAAGGCAAACGTCATAAAGAGGAATGCCAGACTGAACGTTTGTGGCAAAAATTGTACCAACAGCAGGAAAACAGCCAAAATGGCAGCATTTGCAATATGATAGTAGCCTAATTGTCTCTTTAATGCCGGAATCAGACAGGCAACTGCAAAAATCAGATGCAACGGATGCAGCGTAAAGAGTACGAAGTTGGGATTCGTGGCCGGATGAATCGAAACGAAGGTCATGAAAAAGACGATACATCCCGTCAGACCGTAAATCAGGAACAATATCGCATCGAGCCAGTTGTAAAGTTTGTTTTTGCGGAAGCCCAGAAAGCTCAGGGCGAAGACGACCACCATCAGAAGTCCCGTGATGAAGTTTGGCGACATCAGGAACGGTTCGGTTTCTATCACCGGAGGTACACCCGGCAAGATTTCTCGGTCAGACGCGACCAGGTTACGTTGCACCCCGGCAGAGTCAATGATAATGGTGCGGTTGAATCCGTCCTCCAGATAAGCGGGAAGGAACATTTGCTCCTTGTATGAGGCTTTGCGGTCGAGGTCACTGCCCAGTATCAGGTCGATACCGAAGGTCATCCACTGCTTTTTACCGATGCAACCATGTATCAGTTGGCGGAATGTTTGGGTCGGGATGGAATCGCGATAAGCAAGTTTGCCGTTGATGTTTTTCTCCACAATCTCACGCGGACGGGTGGAGCAGTTGTCAAACAGAAAGTTGTATTTGTAGGCGCGGTTTTGCGGTTCGGCATTGGTCATCAATGCTTCGAAAACCTTTTGCTTCTCGCGTTGGGTCAGGTTCAGGATTTGCTCGCGGACGGAACGGCGCGTGATGTAGCTTTCGATGCAGACATCGCGGTAGTCCTGCACGGCGAGGATATATTCGGCATCGCCTTTGGTGAAGCGGTAGATGAAGTTCGGGCTGTTGAAGTCGAAAGTACCGTAGTTGAAAATCAGGTCCACGTGGTTCGGTTCATCCTTTACCCGAAGTGCCGTGTGCCCGTAAAGGCCGTACACCTCCGGGGTCTTGTCGTAGGTGAGCAGGCTGATGACGGTGCTGTCACTCAGCACGGGATATGCGTAAGCCGTGATGAAAGACAATAAGGTTATGATTGTGAGTGCAAACTTTTTCATTATTCTGATGGTTGAAAAGAATAGCGCAAAATCTCTGGTGTTTTGCGTTAAACTTTATCCGGTTTTTACCGTCGAAATTCGGTGCTGCAAAGATAGGGGAAATATTCGGGATGAAATCAGAAGATTATCATCCTGTCAGAAGCATTAATGACTCTTTATAGATTTGGGATATTCCTCTAAAGAATATTTACTTCAAATCTTTGTCATTCTTCCATTCGCCTGCGGCGGGCCTTACTTTTTGGCGCAAAAAGTAAGCAAAAACATAGCCCAAAAGAACAGCCGAATTTACAATTTAGTCATTTACAATTTACGATAGAGGTATCTGCGTATTCTTAAATTGTCAATTGTAGATTTTTCAATTGTAAATAATGAGTCTACTCGCTCAGACAGCTTTTGGGCAGTCTGGAATTTTTTGTTTGACACTTCGTGGTGGGTTTTTCAATTGAAGTTGGTTATATCTTAGACATAAGCTATGCATTGTCATCCCGTGCTCGACACGGGATCTCAAAATAGCAGACGGATGATGGATTAATTTTTTCTGATTGAGAGATCCCGCATCAAGTGCGGGATGACAGAAATAAACTTACTTCGGTTTCTTTATTAAGAGAAAGTTTTCACTTAATACACATTATACTATGACAAAAAGAACATTTTCCATTTCGTCACTTCTGCTGGCTTTCGTGATGACGATGGCGGCGCAGGACATCCAATTACCGAAACCCAAAACGACCGGCGGGATGCCATTGATGGAGGCGTTGAGTAAGCGCCAGTCCAATCGTGATTTCAGCGAAAAGGAGCTGGACAACCAGACCTTGTCGAACCTCCTCTGGGCGGCGTGGGGCTATAACCGTGCGGATAAACGCACCGCGCCATCGTCGCGCAACAAGCAGGAGCTGGAGCTTTATGTGGTGATGAAGAACGGTTCGTATCTTTATGATGCCCAAAACAACCTCCTGAAGCAGGTCTCGAATCAGGACAACCGCAAGGCTGCCGGTATGCAACCGTTTGTGTCGATTGCGCCGGTGAACATCATCTTTGTGGCTGATAAATCGAAAGGTTCCGACCTGGAAAGCTCGCATACGAACAGCGGATTTATCTCGCAGAATATCTATCTCTTCTGTGCTTCAGAGGGATTGATTACGGTGGTGCGGGGCATGTTTGATGCGAAGGCGCTCGCGCCCGCCCTTTCCCTGAATGAGAATCAGGTGCCGATACTGGCTCAGACGGTGGGGTATAAGAAGTAGGAACTAACACAGCGAAGGGAGTGGGACTGCCTTCGCTGTTTGTCTGTATTGCCAAAGATTTTGATTTGAAGATAGTTCCAGATTTTCTTAAAGTGATTCTATTGATACATTTGATAGAAACTTTTTTAGAGTCTTTGTCCCCATTCCTGGAAGTTGTTTTAATGAGTCTTCTGTTATTTCTCGGGTTGAAACTCGAAGCTTAATTATTTCTTTAGCAAGATTTTTTGATATCTCGCCAACAACTTCCAGTTCGTCTAAGGTTGCAGTATGTATATTCGGAATTGGCTTCATAAATAGTTTGTTGTCAAGATAGTTTAATAAATCAGCGCATAGTAAATAAATATGCATTATCGTTTTGAGAGCATCAAACCTATTTAAGTCAGAGTGTACTCCTTTATTTGTTATCTTATAGAGTTTTTGAAGGTATGATCCAATAAAATCAACATGACTTTTTGCAAGTTCTCTATCTGAATCACTTTCAATACATTTATCCATATAAGCCCAAATACGATTGATATAGTTATTTTGAGAAAGACTTCTTCCATTTATTTTTTCCTCCGTTGCAGGATATAAAGAGTCAGCGAGTTTTTCAAAAAAACGACGGCAACTGGTTAAAGCTTGAGCCCATTCTTCTTGTTTGTCAGAAGAAACAGATTTGAAAGCTAACATCAACATTTCTGCAATTTCAGGATTAATATCAAGTAATTTATCTTCGACTTGAGTCTTCAAGATTTGAAAAACACTTTCCGGTAAACCCTCGAATGCATATTTTTTATGATAGAATGCGGCTTTTTTATATGCCTCAGTTTTTACAATTGAGATTGTTGTTGTAAGATTTGATTTATAATAGATAGAGTCATTGTTACGTCTTGATTTGACTAAATCATTATACCTCTCTTCTATAAAACCAATATTTTCTAAACCACCACCAGCTTTTGTGGATCTTGCTTCTAATTCTTCAATTGAAATAGTTTTACCTAGATGAATACCGAGTTCTTTAAGTTTAGCTTGTGAGTCAAGAAATAGTTTTCTCGCTATTTCATCTGCTTTTTCATCTAAACGAATACTTGTTAATAGATCTTTTAGAGGTTTGGTGTATTTATCATTACCTAATTCAATTTCTGTCCAAATTAAAAGATCTTCTTCGTTTAGAAGATGTCCTATTCTATTCAATTTTTGAACTGCATTAAAAAGTGTATTCTTTGGATTTTCTAGATCAATGAATACATTTTCTAATAATTTGATTCCTTGTTCTTTTTTAGATTTCATAATGATAAGACGTTGAGTTTTGATTTTTCCTTTTTTACCGCTCTTTAGCGCAAGTTTAGCGAAGCGTAACTTGTGCTGGAAATCTAAACAGCTTGTAGCTGTTTAAGAATTCGGAGAATTCTATTTTTTACATGCGACAGCTACAAGCTGTCTTTATTTTGGGCACGGGTTACGCTATCGCTAAACCCGCGCCAGGGTGCGAGTGCCAGTTTAGCGGATCGGACCGCCAATTTATCGGTCAAGAGCGTCAATCTATCGCTCCGGAGCGACAAACTGACGCTCGGAAGCGATAACTTATCGGTCGGAAGCGTCAAGTTGACGGTCGAGAGCGACAAATTATCGGTCAAGAGCGATAAACTGACGGTCGGGAGCGCTAATCTGTCGGTTCGGACCGACAATCTATCGGTCGGGACCGACAAAAAGACGCTCCGAAGCGTCAATCTGTCGCTCCGGAGCGTTAATTTGTCGCTTCCGACCGTCTAGTTAGCGCTCACTTTCTTTGGCGCCTTCTTGAAGAAGACCGCCATCTCGTCCGCGACCACGTTGAGGCCGGGTACTTTATCGCGGTTTTGCTTCACTGCCGAATAAACTTCGAGTGCTCCCACCATCGCATCGCTCGTGGCCGCGAAGAAGGTATTTTGAAGACTTTCGGCCAGTTCGTTGATCTGGTTAAGGATAGGGCGAATCGATTTGATTAGTTCGCAATCACGGGCAAACTCATTCTTGTCGAAGACCCCGGGGAGGATTTCCGGATGATCGAGGGCTGCCTGATATGCCTTTTCGATAAAAGGCAGAAAGGTGTTGCCCACTTTGATCAGCGAAAGGATGTCCTGTCCCTGTAGAGTGATCAGAAAATCGAGCTTTGATTTAGCAGAAGCCAGATCTTGTTTTACTAGCTCGGCGGTTTCTGCCGAAAGCGTTGCTGAAACGAGGTTTTGTGCCATAGTTCTAAAAGTTTTTGAGGTTATACAATTGGAAAGTTTCATTGCGTTGCTGTTATGGCAGGCAGCGCGGCAATGGTGTGAAAAGTTTTAGCGTGAGAAAATTGATAGTCGATTGAATAACTACAACCAACCGGTCATTTGCAAATGTATAAGAATAAATTTAACAATGCGGTTGTTTGCGACTCTTTTTTTTGCAAAAAATATATGAGGTGTTTTGGCTTTGTCTGGAATTAAGTATAAAACAAAGAAGTTTTGGTTGTTGGTAAATGATGGAAAAGAGAGAAGGATAAAGATATTCAAACGAAGAGACCGTCCAAAAACTTTCACATCATGATACCAATATAAGGGGAGTCCGCATTTAACAACCCAAAACATCCGGCATAACTTATCTAAAAACAAGCCGGTTGAAGCCACTTTCCAGCGACAATTTCGCTTTTCGATTGTTTATTGACTACGTGTTTAACTTACATATTATAGCAAATGAATTTGATAGAAGCCCTGAAGTGGCGCTATGCCACCAAGCGAATGAACGGACAGCCTGTTGAGGCTGAAAAAGTAGAGACCATCCTGGAGTCCATCCGCCTTACCCCGACCTCATTGGGGTTACAGCCCTTTAAAGTGGTCGTCGTGTCGGACAAGACATTAAGAGAAAAGATTCATGAAAAGGCCTGCCAGCAGCCACAGATTGTGGAAGGGTCGCATGTATTGGTTTTTGCCGTCCGCACGGATGTGAAACAGGAAGAGGTGGACGAATATATTCACCGTGTAGCTACCGAACGGGATATTCCGGTGGAAAATCTGGCCGGTTATAAGTCAATGATTTCCAATGTTCAGGAATTGCCCCGTGAGCGTTA
This sequence comes from Parabacteroides sp. FAFU027, assembly GCF_022808675.1. Classification (NCBI taxonomy): domain Bacteria; kingdom Pseudomonadati; phylum Bacteroidota; class Bacteroidia; order Bacteroidales; family Tannerellaceae; genus Parabacteroides; species Parabacteroides sp. FAFU027. The sequence continues at coordinate 127,200 of NZ_JAKZKV010000003.1, read as the reverse complement.
CCTGCAATGGACGGCGCGTCAGGCATACATCGCTCTGGGAATCAGCATCACTGCCGCAGCATTCGAAAAGGTGGATGCAACGCCAATAGAGGGGTTTGTACCTGAGTTGCTGGATGAGATTCTGGGATTAGGCGAAATGGGATTGCACAGCGTGGTTTTGCTGGCGTTGGGTAATCGCGATGAGGCAAAAGACCATCTGGCCAAAGCGAAAAAGGTGCGCAAATCGGCCAAAGCAATGTTTATCTTTCGATAGGAAAATATAAAGTAGGAGAGAGGTGAAGGTTGTTGGTTAAACCTGACAGGTTATAGAATCCTGTCAGGTTTAATTTTGTTGTATCTTAATCCCGGTATCTGCGGGTGATTTCGCCAAATTCATCAATGCGGCGGTCGCGGAAGAAAGGCCACATGCGACGAACCGCTTCGGTGCGCGACTTGTCAATATCTACAATGAGAATCTCCTCATCGCTGTTGCCTGCCTGCGCGATAAATTCGCCTTGCGGGCCTGCCACGAAGCTATTTCCCCAAAACTGAATACCGTTGGTCACTCCCGAAGGGTCTGCTTCGTGACCGATGCGGTTACATGAGATGACCGGAAGGCCGTTTGCCACAGCGTGTCCTCGTTGCGAAATAATCCATGCATTGAGCTGGCGTTGTTTCTCCTCTTCCGGGTCTGTCGATTCCCAACCAATGGCAGTTGGATAAATCAGCATCTCTGCACCTGCCAGTGCCATCAGGCGGGCTGCTTCCGGATACCATTGGTCCCAACAAACCAGTACACCCAGTTTACCCACCGAAGTTTCAATCGGGTTGAATCCCAAATCACCCGGCGTAAAGTAGAATTTCTCGTAATAGGCAGGGTCATCGGGGATGTGCATCTTGCGGTATTTTCCGGCAATGCTTCCGTCTTTTTCGATAACCACAGCAGTATTGTGGTAAAGACCCGGAGCGCGTTTTTCGAACAGGGAAAGCACTAGTACGATGCCCAGTTCGGCAGCCAGTTTGCCAAATTCGGTCGTAGATGGGCCGGGGATAGTTTCCGCCTGGTCAAATACGTCCGGATTCTCCGTCTGACAGAAGTACAGTCCGTTGTGCAATTCCTGCAGCACCACCAGTTCGCAGCCCTGCTGAGCGCAAGTGGTAATATTTTTCTTCAGCTTTTCAATATTCGCACGGATATCGGCTGTATTGGATTGTTGGATAAGTCCGACTTTCATTTTATCTGAAATAATGAGTTTATGAATGGGTGATTTCCGAAGGCGATTTTACAAAACAAATCCCGCCGGGTATTGCATCGTCACGCAATGCAATGAACCGTGCTGTTTGATGAGCGACAGGCAATTGATTCCGATAATCTCTCGGTCTGGAAATGCTTTTTGCAGTTGACTGATGGCGATTGCATCTTTCGGGGAATCGTAGGTAGGCAACAGTACCGCTCCGTTTATAATCAGGAAATTCGCATACGTGGCCGGAATGCGTTCCTCTTCACAATAGACCGCATCAGCCATGGGTAAGGCGATTAACTCGTAGGGCTGTCCATTGGTTTGACGAAGTTGTAGCAGCTCCTCTTCCATCTTTTTGAGGGCAGAATAATGCTCATCGGTGGTGTCGTCGCATTTGACATAAGCAATCACCGACTCACTGCACAAGCGAGCCAAGGTATCCACGTGACTGTCGGTATCGTCTCCGGCCAGATAACCGTGGTCGAGCCAGTGGATGGTATGCAGACCGAGATTCTCTTTCAGGTATTGCTCCATCTCCTCGCGGGACATGTTGTTGCGGTTTTCCGACAACAAACATTCGGAAGTGGTCAGCAGCACGCCTTTTCCATCCGACTCCAGGCTTCCCCCTTCCAATACGAAGCGCAACCGGTTTTCATATTTTACTTCCGGTGCAAAGACATTCGTTGCATAAAGTTTCTTCGTAATCTGGTTGTCGTGATTAGCGGCAAACTTCATTCCCCAACCGTTGAAAGTAAAATCAAGTATAGTTGGCTTTCCATCCATCAAAACGGAAATGGCTCCGTGGTCACGCGCCCAGGTATCGTTGGTCTCCATTTGACGGAAGATGATATTGTCCAGGGAGATTTCGCCCAACTGCAGTTTCACCTCATTGATGTCGTGACAAACGATAATCAGTTTCTGGCGACGAGTTACTTCGCGGGCAATATTCACAAAGCAGGGAATCACTTCGTCGAGCATATCGCACCAGTCTGTGTTCTCGTGCGGCCACGTCAGTTGAACGGCGCTTTGCGGCGCCCATTCGGCTGGAAATATGATTTGGGGAGATGTCATGTTCTTTATATGATGTCAATAAGTTATCGGAATGCAAAAGTACGAAAAAAGCACGATTTGGCTATAAAGCAGAAAGAGAGTGTTATTGGTCTGTATTGAACGCGAAGATGATAAAACGCAAAGGGATTTAGCGCACTTCAAAACCTGTTTTCAGTAAGTTGTAAATAGAATTATCGGAAACAAAAAAAGGAAGCCTTTCGACTTCCTTTTTGCGGTATGGACGGGACTCGAACCCGCGACCCCCTGCGTGACAGGCAGGTATTCTAACCAGCTGAACTACCACACCGTGGAGCAATTGTGTTTCTCAATTGCGTTGCAAAGATAGAACCAATATTTTAACTATGCAAATTATGTCCTATCAAAGTTGAAATATAATTGTATTGTAAACTTCAAAATCAAGAGTTATTGAAAACAAAAAAGGAAGCCTTTCGACTTCCTTTTTGCGGTATGGACGGGACTCGAACCCGTCTCGCCACAGGCGAGATGACAGGCCGGTCTTCTAACCATCTGAATTTTGTTTATACTTAGATATGAGTTCGCGCAAATAAATGGAGTTGTAACGTTTTATCTGTTTTTCACGAATCAAAGCTTCGCGTTTGGATGGTAATTCCTCTAAATATACCAATTGCCAAGGCATTTTTCGACTAGTATAGCGACTTTCACCATTATTGTGTTGTTCCAGTCGCTTAGCAATATCTTCTGTAAATCCTTTATAATAGCTTTGATCTACAGTTGATTGTAATATATAGACAAAATATGGCATAATAAAAAAAGCAGCTTAATAATTTAAGCTGCTTTTAGCGGTATGGACGGGACTCGAACCCGCGACCCCCTGCGTGACAGGCAGGTATTCTAACCAGCTGAACTACCACACCGTGGAGCAATCGTTTTTCTCAATCGCGTTGCAAAGATAGAGCCAATATTTTAACTATGCAAATCTGATTTGAAAAAATAGTAGCTGATTTAAGTTATTATGATAGCGATCTTTATTAACTGTCTGAGGAATAGGAGTATTTGTTTTGAGAATAATTTAATGCCGAATCTCAGTTTTTTTAGGGAGAAATGTTTAATGGGTGAATCGGAAAATAAAGTAACTTTATTTTGCTCTGAAAAGGCGGTAGAAAAATAGCTTAAGGATTACTCATTATTTCCGTTCTTCGGTGGTAATTCGAGGGGAATTCAGCAGCTATTCATGGGGAATTAAGGTTATTCATGCAATAGAATACCAGGCATAACCCCAATAAACCGGAGATAAACCCCATCCTTATAGATAGGTTTTATCTGGGTTTCTTCAGGGAAATATAAGGATGTTATCAGGGTTTTATCCTTTCTTTTCCCTTTAATGACTATTGAATGAGCAATGATGTAATAATGAATAAGAATAGAGAAATGCACTAAAAGCTACATGAGAAATCAACGCTCAGCGATTTCTGAAGAGTGATTCAATATTTATAATCCGGACTATATTCTCATCAAATGTAAATAGGAAATTTCCGACCACAAAAGCCTGGTTATTAGCCGGGAGCTCTGCAATGCTCCGACCATTATTATCTATCACTAAAGTAGTGCGATTTTGTGCGATAAGGCGGTAGTCTTTAGTGTCAAAATATTGAGTGTAGAATTCAGTTTCCGGAAATGAATTTAGAATGTTAAAAGTACTGTCCAGTTCAATCACTCTACCTTGGTTGGTGACTACGAAATAATGCGAGATTTCAGTGTCGATAAGGTTATTCCATATTGAATCAGCAAGTTGTTTGCATAATGTAGGAGGCACAAATCTTAATGCAACTTCATTCTTGTTTAAGGAAAATGTGTGTTCGGATAATCTTTTTCCGGATTTCATATCGTAGGAAAATATTTTGCGGGAGTCCAGTAGGGTAATCTCATCGTTGTGAAAAACATGATCAATAACCATTTCACTTTTTTCCATCGTGCTAAAATATACCTGTTTCCCCGACTCTTTGTCATAACCAGCCAAAAACGCCAGTCCGAGATCCGTTCGATTCCCTTCCTCAAATGCATATCCGCGGTTAAGGAGAAATAACTGCTTGTCATTTACAAAAAGGGTTGATTTGGTCGTCTGTCTTTTAGGTAGATTCATTTGCCAAAGATTATTACCCATTTCATCGACCGCCACTAATTTCTCTTTACCGGCCAGATAAAAGACATTCTTGTCATAGCAAACGTTGGAAACTATATCGGTATATTGAGTAGGGGGGACAGTCGTATATCCGTCTCCCGTGGCTGCTGAAAGCAGTACATTGATAGTTGTGAGTAATATTGACGCAGTATAATCTTTTTTACTGGTTTTCATATCTATATCCCATCCTCCTCCAGTATGTGTATCTATGGAATGTAATCCGTCCGATGCCAGCATCAATGTGGAGTCATTGTAAAGAAATAAGTCGTTGATACCATTTCTGTCCGATACTTTTCTAGTCCATTTCTTTTTCCCATCATCGAGACCAATTGCTCCAATTTTATCAGAGATACGGGCTAAAGCGATATGTTGTGCCGGAAAAACATCGTAGATATACTTGTTTGATTTCCATACTTGATTTCCGGAAAAGAGATTATAGGCTATAGCAATACCTGGTGACGATACGATTACAGAGTTGTCGGTAGTAAATATCCTGTCCTCTGTTGGATTGGTCTTTTTTTTCCAGAGAATATTATTACGGGTAAGATCATATACAACCAATTGTCCGGTAGGGTTACCGGCAATAGATGAATTGGAGGACGTAGTTTCTACAATCAGTAAATTGGAATCAGCTAATACAGTCAGCCGTTTTATTTTGAGGGCAAATGAAATTTCTCTGGCACTAAAATAAGAACCATCAATGTATTTCTTACCACAAAGAGTTTCTGTGCTGATAAACGATTGCGTAAAAGCTGATAGGCAAATTATCCAGACAGATAAAATAGTGTATAAACGTTGCATTTTCTTATTCCTCTTTTATAAGGTCAATAGTAATCAATGTTTAAAAGACGGTAGCTAATAAGAAGATGCTGCATGACATTTCAGTGTAATGGCTATATAATGGCAAAAAAAACCCGAAAATCAATAGTGATTTCCGGGTTACTATACTGATGTAACAGTTATGTCTTTTGAGTTGCCAGCACCATTTTCACCTTGAGAGAGGTTCCGATTTGCATTACGTCCACCAAATCCTGGATATTGAGTTTGGGAGAACAGCGAAGTACAACGGTAGGAGATTCAATGCCTGCGAGTTTGGTTTGTAGAGCGCTCTCCAGTTGGTCGAAAGGTACTTCCTTCTGGTCGATATAATATTTTTTTTCTTCCGAAACGGTGAGTGTCACCTGTTGTTTGTTCATCTTTTGAGCAGATTTTGCTTTAGGAAGCAATATCTTGATGACGTTAGGATTGCTCAACGTGGAAATAATCAGGAAGAACAGCAAAAGGAAGAACATAATGTCATTGAGTGACGATGTACTTACCTCCGGCTGGAAATGTTTATTGCGTCTGAGTTTCATTGCTGAATGGATTTAATGAAATGTAGTTCCTCTTCCTGCAGTTTGTGCATGAATTTGTCAATCTGCATTTGCAGGTAGTGATAGCAGGCATAGGCTACAACCCCAACTAGCAAACCGGTTCCACTGGATACCATCTTTTTATACAAACCGTCAGAAATCACACCAATACTAATATTATCACTCATCGAGATATTATAGAAAATGGTGATTACCCCGGCAATTGTACCAATGAATCCAAGCATAGGAGCCACCCCGGCAATGATTCCGAGATATGCAGTATGTTTTTCCATCTTAGAAATCTCGACGTTAGCTGAGGTTTCCATGATAGCTTCAATCTCACGAACCGGCTTTCCTACAAACTGAACGCCACTTTCAAATATTTTACCCATCGAATTGTTGTTGCGACAAACATGCAACGCCTCATCTATCTTCCCTTTTTCCAATTCGCGAAGGATTCGGTTGGTAAAATCACGTTCTACTTTTGAGTTTTTGGAAATGAAAAGAAGCTTTTGAACGAATATGTATATGGTGAGAAATGACAACAAAATAATTGGGATAATAATCACCCCGCCTTTCACTAATAATTCTAATAATGAAATGCCTCCGGCTGTCGGTTGTGTTACCGTTAAATCTGCAAGAATAACCATAAACGAATTGATTTACTGATTAATGTTATTATGTTTCAGGGAAAAAGATTTCTCTTTTTAAGTCGGGCAAAATTAAGCCGAATTAATCACAAATACAAGTTATTTAAGCTAAACCCCTGCCCGTCTAAATTAAAAAAGGAGAAGCCTTTGTGACTTCTCCTTTATAATACGGAAAATGCAATTATTTATTGCTGAATAAAGATTTCGCAATCCCCATTTCCAGACCTCGCAGCTCAGCCAGGCCACGAAGACGTCCGATACAGGAATAGCCCGGATTGGTCTTCTTTTTCAGGTCGTCAATCATCTGGTGGCCGTGGTCTGGACGCATCGGAATAGATACGCCACGACGTTGCTGTAGCTCAAGGAAAGCCTTCATCACACCGAACATATCCACATCGCCTTCGAGGTGATTGTCTTCGTAGAAGTTTCCTTCCTCGTCACGTTTGGTACTGCGGAAGTGCACGAAGTTAATGCGGTCACCAAACTCGGTCATCATCGCTGCCAGTTCGTTGTCGCTGCGAACACCGAACGAACCGGTACAGAGGCAAAGTCCGTTTGACTCGTTAGGAACTGCGGCAATCAGGTCACGCACATCCTGAGCTGTACTCAATATACGTGGCAACCCCAAAATAGTATAAGGTGGGTCATCGGGGTGAATGACCAGCTTAATTCCCGTTTCATCAGCAACCGGAGCTATTTCACGCAGGAAATAAATGAGATTATCTCTCAATTTAGCCGCATCAATTCCATCGTAACGATCGAGCGCTTGCTGGAATTGCTGTACTGTAAAGCTCTCTTCCGAGCCAGGCAAACCTGCAATCATATTGCGGGTCAACAACTCTTTATCGGCATCCGTCATTTCGGCAAAACGGGCTTTTGCCTTTTCAATCTCAGCCTCGGTGTAATCTTTTTCTGCATTCGGGCGTTTCAGAATGAAGAGGTCAAAAGCCACAAAAGCAGCACGTTCGAATCGAAGCGCTTTCGAACCGTCCGGCATGGTGTAAGCCAGGTCGGTGCGGGTCCAGTCAAGCACTGGCATAAAGTTGTAAGTAACGATATAGATACCGCATTTTGCCAGATTGCGAAGACTCTCTTTGTAATTTTCTATATATTTCTGAAAATCTCCGGTCTGCGTTTTGATGTGTTCGTGAACGGGAACACTTTCTACTACAGACCAGATAAGACCTGCTTCTGCAATCAGGTCTTTGCGCTTCTGAATTTCCTCAACGGTCCAGACTTCACCATTGGGAATATGGTGTAAAGCGTTTACCACATCGGTTGCGCCTGCCTGACGGATATCCCACAGGCTTACAGGGTCATTCGGACCGTACCAGCGCCAGGATTGTTTACAAAGTATCATAATGATTTATTTTATATTGAAAATGCATCAAATCCGCCATCCACAACAAGCAGTGTGCCGGTCACAAATTTGGAGGCATCACTTGCCAGATATTGCATGGTTCCCAACAACTCTTCAGGTTTTCCGAACCGTCCAAACGGGGTATGTACAATAATTGTTTTGGCGCGTTCTGTGTATGAACCGTCAGGATTGGTCAACAGAGTACGGTTTTGTTCGGTCAGGAAGAAGCCCGGTGCAACAGCATTTACACGAAGACCAGCACCAAATTTGGAAGCTAACTCTCCGGCTAAATATTGGGTGAAATTTACTACTGCTGCTTTAGCTGTTCCGTAACCGCACACACGGGTCAATGGGCGAATGGCAGACTCGGAAGCGATATTGATAATTACCCCTTCTTTCTGTTGGGACATCGCTAATGAAAATACCATGGTCGGAAGAATAGTTCCATAAAGGTTAAGGTCTACCACTTTCTCAAAAGCCCCCAGATCCAAATCAAAAATCGTTTTATCGGGAGGGATGGTTGCCCCCTGCATATTGCCACCTGCTCCATTAATCAGCACATCGATGCGTCCGAAACGATTCAGAATTTCATCGTAACATTCTTCCAAACGATTTCTGTCAAGTACATCTGCCTGAAGGAAAAGGGATTCAAAACCACTCTCTTTAACTTCAGATTCCAGCTTATGACCTGCTTCGGGATTACGGCCAAAGAATACCACCTTTGCCCCTTGTTCAGCAAAATGGTGAACCATACAGGAGCCCAGCACCCCGGTGCCACCGGTGATGAGGACTACTTTATCTTTTACGCTGAATAGATTTTTCATTATATCTTACGTTTAATTGAATTCTTATTTAATTGCTTCGAAGACGAGAGTTTGTCCGGGAAGCGTAGCAACATCATAGAGATATGTTTTCTTTAAGTTCACCGGATTGAGTTTCGCTTTTTCAGAGATCAATGGCTTTTTGATGGTTTGCACCGCAAAGATTGGATTCGGATTTTCACCTTTGGCAGCTTTCAATCCTTTTCCTTTAATCGGTGTGAGCACTCTCAGTCGGAGATTTCCTCCTGCTTTTGAAAGCACAGTAAGCTTTTTCAATGCACCATTTTCCCAGAAATAGGAAAGCTCGAATCCGCCACGGGCAATGATTCCTTTGATTTCTCCATTTTTCCAAACAGATGGCAACGCGGGTAGGATAAATACAAATCCGTCATGGCTCTGCATCAGCATTTCGGTGATACCTGCAGTGCAACCGAAATTCCCATCAATCTGAAAAGGCGGGTGGGCATCAAACAGATTGGCGTAGGTCCCGCCTTTTTTCTTCTGATCAGCGGTAACTAAATCGAGCTGGTTTTGCAATAACTTATAGGCATGATCGCCATCGAGCAGGCGCGACCAGTAACAGATTTTCCACGCCATAGACCATCCGGTGGAAGGATCCCCACGATGAATCAGTGAGGTGCGGGCAGCATCGAACAACTCAGGAGAACGATACGGTGAAATCTGATTGCCCGGGAAAAGTCCCCATAGGTGGGAAACGTGACGGTGAATATCGTGCGGATCATCCCAGTCGTTCATCCACTCCTGAAGCTGACCAAATCGGCCGATCTGCATCGGAGCCATTTTAGATAAAGCAGTTTGTAGTGTATCGCCAAATGCTTTGTCGACTTTGAGAATAGCTTCCGCTTCTTTCAGATTGGTAAACAGGTCAAATATCAGCTGGTTATCCATCGTGCAACCGGCGGTGATATTGGAATTGTGACCTGCCGGAACATTCTCCGGTGAAGTAGCCGGAGTCAGCACCAACCAATGGTGTTTGGGTTCTTCCACCATTACATCGAGGAAAAATTGCGCTGCACCTTTCATGATTGGATAGGCAGCTTGCAAAAACTTCCGGTCACCGGTGTAGCGGTAACGTTCCCACAGGTGATTGGAGAGCCAAGCGCCACCGGTTGACCACATGCCCGATGTGGCACGATCCACGGCTCCGGTAATGCGCCAGATGTCGGTATTGTGATGAAGCACCCAACCGCGTGCCCCGTACATAATTTTAGCAGTCTCTTTGCCGGATTCGGCTACTTCACGCACCATTTGGAAGAATGGATCCTGTAGTTCAGAGAGGTTGGTGACCTCAGCCGGCCAGTAGTTCATTTCGGCATTGATGTTGGTGGTGTATTTGCTGTCCCATGCCGGTAAGAGCTGATTACACCATTTTCCCTGAAGGTTGGCTGGCTGGCACCCGGGTTGGGAAGAACTGATAAGCAGATAGCGGCCAAACTGAAAATAGAGCGCAGCCAATTGCGGGTCATTCACTTTGGCAAAATCACGAATGCGCTCGTCAATGGGTTTGCTGACAGCATCGGTTTCTCCGAGATTCAGGGAAACGCGATTGAATTGTTTTTGATAAAATGCGATGTGCTCGCTTTTTACTTTATCGTAATCACGACCAAATGCTTTATTCATATACGCCAGGCATTTCGCCTGCTCGTCTTCGGTCAGCTCTTTGTAGTTTTTGAAATTGGTGGCAATAGAGATGTAGAGGGTCAGTGTATTGGCTTTCTCCACCGAGATAATGTTGTTTTTGGCCAAAAGTGAACCTCCGTCATTAAGTGCCTTGATGCGGGTCTGGTATTTTACCTTACCGGAGTTTTTCTCATGTGCATCGGTTTTGCCGGTCATGATGATGGAATTATCACTCATTGACCAGTCGTATTTTTCCTGAGCAGGGTCGAGCATGATGTTGCAACTGATGCTGCCCGGACGGTCGGCTGTAAACCTCACAATCATCACTTGGTCGGTAAACGACACAAAGGATTCGCGATGATAACGGACACCGTTGACCGTATAGCTGACCGAAGCAACGGCTTTGCTAATATCGAGGTCGCGGATGTAATCGGTATAGTTGAGATGACCAGGGAAGTTGATGTACAAATCACCCACTGACTGGTAGGGCATACCGCTGTTGGTTTTCGCCATCACTTTATCGTTGGCCATATCTTCAGCCTCTTTGTATTTCCCTTCGAAAATCAGTTTGCTGATTTCCGGAATGGCTTTCAGGGCATCGGGGTTGGCGTTATTGTTGGGACCGCCTGCCCAGACGGACTCTTCGTTAAGTTGGAGGTGTTCGATGGCCGGAACTCCGTATATCATTGCAGCCAGACGACCATTACCAAGCGGAAGTGCTTCATTCCAGTTTTCGGCCGGACGGTTGTACCAGAGACGCAAGTCGGCGGCTTGCAGACCGAGGGTTAAGATGAGTGAGGATAATATGAGGATGTGTTTTTTCATATGTCATTATTTATTTTTGTTTTGGCCACATATGGAACTCGCATATAATGCCATGCTCTTTGGTGAACATTTGTTCATGCTCGTTTCATAGAAATGAAGTTTATTAAGCAAAAACATGTGTCACAAAACTCTCTTAGCTCCCCTCCAAGGAGGGGAATCAGGTACTCCGAATAATGTCTTTTAACGGCTAACCCGCCAAGAATTGGAGTATTGATATCATCTACATTCCCAATAATTTCTTCAGATTATCGATTCCTTTGATAGCATTTTTCGGGAGTTTTTCTCCCTTTTCACCAAATACATACATAGCAGGATAAGGCTCCAGCTTCACTTTCGATTCGTCAATTTTACCATTGGCATCTTTGATCCTATTGATATCGAGGCCAAAATGCTTCGCAACGAATTCGTACATCGGGAAACGTTTGGTAGCGCCGTAGTCGTGACCATCTTTGGGCAAATGCACATTTTCGACATTATCGGCTTTTCCATAAAAGCCATAAGTACGCTTCAGGTAAGGGAAGTCAATTGTCGGCACATCGGCCGACCAGTCGCTACCGTCGGAAATGACCAACTGAGGCTTGGGTGCCGCAAAGGCAGTCAGCTCGTCGTTGTTGGTACCGCCACCGCAGAAGTGGATGGGCAGGCCGCTTTCACAGGGACAACCGCCGTAGAAGTAGCTTGATAGCGAGACGACCGGCACACTCAGTTTCACGCGTTCGTCAAGTGCATTCATCAACTCGGTCAGGCTGCCGCCACCGGAACCGCCGGTCACCCCGATGCGGTTTTTATCTATTTCCTTTAATGAAGACAAATAATCGAGCAGCCGAATGCTGTTGAGCGTCTGCATAGTCATTGCTACCGTGGTGCGGTGATCCTTGCCATCGAACTGAAGCAGGGACTCGCCCCAGGCAAAAAGGTCGTAACTGATGGCCACGATACCGAGGCGGGCCAGCATGGCGCATTGGTACTGCTGGTCGGTACGGTAACGCCCGTCACCCCAGTGACCGTTCGGACAGAGCATGCCGGGGATTTTGCCTTTCGCAACAGCCGGACGATAGATGGAGCCACACACATAAACTCCCGTAAGGACTTCCAACCCAATGTTTTGAACAGTATATCCGTCAAACTTGCGCAACGGGGTCAGTATTGGTTTAGAGTTTGGTATTGCAGGTAGCGGCGAGAGGTGCAACGCCTCAAACAGGCAGGGTTTGAGTTCGGCTTTGCGCTTTTCCCAAGATGCTACGTCATGATACTTCGCAGCCAGCGAGTCGAGTTTTTGTTTGCCATCTTCGACTGTCCAGCGGTGAGGTTCGTAATCTTTTACCTTATATTTTCCATTCGACTTTGCCCACGACAGTTCCAGCGGCATGAGGATGTTGGTCAACGTTTTCTCCATCGAAGCGCGGAAACGCCACGGAGCCTTGGTCACCCAACGGTCAGCCACCATCTTTTCATCGAATTTAATGGTTACGTTGAAACGGACTTCTACCTCTTTCAGCACCTCTTTGAGGGGCTTCGTATATGGGTCTTTACCCTGTGCTTTGACGACAGTCAGGGTAAACAATATTAGGGCAAATATCAGAATGTGTTTTTTCATAATCAGTTTAAACGCTATAGCGCTGTTTTCTTTGAAAATAGATCAGTAGTTTATGGTTTCATGCCTGACCATGCCGATGTCAAGCTCTACAATGCCAATGTTATGCCCGACGGTGGCAATGTAATGCTCGTCAGTGGCAGTGTTGTGCTCAACAGTGGCGATGTAATGCTCAACAATGGCAAAATCATGCTCAACAATGGCAATGTTGAGTTCTACAGTGGCAGTGTCGGGCTTGACGACGGCGGTGTAGAGCATAACAATGGCGATGTTGGGCATAACACCGGCGATGTCGGGGTCTCAAACCTCCAAGGTTTTCAAAACCTTGGAGGTTTAGCCATATTACCGGATGATGATGCTGGTGGCCTTTACGCCTGTGCCATATTCCACCTTGTTCATCAGGCGATCCAGAGAATTATTTGACAAAATAATACCGGTCGATTTCGCGCCTTCCAATTGAAGGAACGATTTGCTGCCGCCTACGGGATAACAGCTTTGCATCAGCACATCTTTCGAATCCGTGATTTTAATCACCGGTGTTGTCGCATTGGGTGTCGAGGTTTTTACATTGGTCAGCATCACGTTTTCCACATTTTTCAGTTTAAACGGAGCACCCATTTCCACACCTACATTAATATTATTGAGTTCGATATCTTTCGCCATCGTAAATTCGAATCCGGTTTTACCTTCAATATTTATATTATTAAAGGTAAGATTGCTGATCGGCATTTCATCCAGACCAATCACGGTACATGCCATATTTACTTTGGTGCCGGTCAGGTTGCTGATGTGGATGTTGCGGAAGATCGGCGTTTTTTCAGAAACCGGTTCCGGTTTGGTATCGTCATACACCAGATTGACGGTGATCGCCTCCTTCTTGATGTTATTCATCACGATGTTGTCAATGCGAATATCTTCGACCTTACCGCCACGACCACGCATCGACTTGATACGCACACCGCGGTCGGTTCCATCAAACACACAATTGGAAATAGTCACCTTGCGCACATCGCCCGACATCTCGCTACCAATCACCACACCGCCGTGACCATTTTCCATGGTGCAATTGGTGATAGTTATGTTTTCGCAGGGAACGCCGATCTTGCGGGCTTGTTCGTCACGACCCGATTTGAGCGTGATGCAATCGTCGCCCACACTGATGTGGCAGTCGGAGATACGGACATTCTTGCACGATTCGGGATTAATCCCGTCGGTGTTGGGTGACGGTTTGTTGATCACATTCACCGCATGAATGGTCACATTCTCACAAAACTCAGGATTGATAGTCCAGAATGGCGAGTTGGTTACTGTCACTCCTTCGATCAATACGTTTTTACATTTATAAGGCTGGATAAATGGCGGGCGGAAGAAGCGACGCGCAATTACACGTTTGTAGTCGGGCGCCATTTGTTCCGGCAATCCGGCATTTTCCTTATCCCAAAGTTTGTTGAATTTATCTACATTCTTCAAAGCGCCATATTTATCCACTTCGCCTTCGGTGCGGAAGAGTTCGTACCACCATTTCTTGCCCTGGCCGTCGAGTTTACCACGACCGATGATAGCGATATTTTCCTGACCGTAGGCATAGATAAGTGGACAGAAACTTTTCATCACCACACCTTCGTAACGCATTTCCACGTATGGAAGATAATCTTCGAAATTATCGGAGAAAAGCAGAGTAGCACCAGCTTCCACATAAAGGGTGATGTTGCATTTCATCACAATCGGACCGGTCAGATAGGTTCCGGCAGGGAAATAGAGCGTACCGCCGCCTTTGCGTGAAAGTGTTTCGATGGCTTTTTTGATAGCGGCTGTGTTTTTGAACTTACCGTCGTTTTTACCACCGGCCTCAAGGATATTGATTCGGTTGGCAAACGCTGCCGTTACACAAAACAGAAGAAGGACTGAAAGAATATGTTTGAATTTCATTTTACGAATTATTATTAGCACACAGATATTTATCAACCCACCCCTACCCCCTCCAAGGAGGGGAATCAGGCTTGTAAGCATATTTGCAGAATACTATTGATTAGTCTTCTCTTTCTCCCACCCCTTGGGGGAGGGATGGGGAGGGGTCACTAATATTTTACCTCACTCCACTTCCCGTTCTTAATCTTTTTCATCTTCAAATGAGAAGGGTCGAGCGAAACGTATTTGATGCGTTTGCGTTTCCATGTATAAACGATATGAACGATGCCGTCTTTGGACTGAATCACTGACGGGTAAGAATATTGTCCGGGCTCATCTTCAAGCGTGAGAGCCGAATACCACGTCTTTCCATCTTTCGACAATGCCACATTCAGCGGAGTACGCTCGCCTTTGGTCTCAGTGCCCGGAGGCAAAACGTGATTGTACACCAGCAGTGTGCGGCCATCTTTCAATGTTACGGCATCGGTGCCGGAATTGTTGTTGGGCAAAGAGGTTTTCTCCATGGGGGTCCAGGTCAGGCCATTATCTGAAGAAAACGATTGCAGGATGGCGCGGTTCTTACTGCGGCAAAGGATTTGCAGACGACCGTCTTTCAACTCCAGCACGCTGGGCTGAATAGCCCCCAGCTCTTTGCCATCATTGATGGGGCCTAGTTTCTTCCAGGTCCTGCAACTATCTGTGGATATTTCAAAATGGACTCTCCAGCCATTTTTCCCCTCAGTACTTGACGGGCATATTACGGTTCCGTTTTTCAACATCACCGGTTTGTTTTTGATTGGACCGAGAAATCCTTCCGGTAAAGCTTCCGGAGCCGACCAGGAGATACCGCTATCTTTGGAACGAATCACATACCCCGTCCAGTCTGCCACATCTTCCCCCACTTTGTAGAAAAGAAGCAAATCGCCACCGGGAATCTGAAACAAGACCGGATTCCAGCACGCCTTGCGGGAACCATCGGGCTGGATGCCATTGGCCACCTCCACCGGAGTCGCCCACATGTCGCGCAACTGACGACAGACGTAGATGCAGACATCCGGATTGCGCTCTTTGGTTCCGCCGAACCAGGCAGTCACAATGCCTTTCGGAGTCTCGGCAATGGTAGCAGCATGCGCCTCAACAAATGGAGCCTGCTCGTAAATAAACTCATTGGCATAAACGCCATTTTTCTTCATTCGCGCCTGAGCAAAGAGAGTTACAGTAGCGACGATTATAAGGAATGATATGGATAATGCTTTTTTCATAATTCGTTTTAGGGCAAAACCTAACAGGTTTCAGAAACCTGTTAGGTTTATGTCGTTCTGATTTCTATTTTACTGAAAAATGATATTCACCGGAAGAAATTTCAAATACAGCACGCTCATTCTCGGTATGAAGGTATTTGACTCCATCAGCAGAAAGAGCCGCTTTGCCACTTTCCATGATCTGATTAGATGCAGATGACGGAATGTGAACAATGGCTTTTGTGTTAGCCGGAACGGTGATATTCCAGGTAAATTCATTGCCTGACTTTTTCCAGTCGCTGACGATCTTTCCGTAAACAGATTCGTATGACGCATTTACATAAGAGAGATCTTTCGGAAATGCAGGATTCATCTCCACGGTAGCAAAGCCCGGCTCAGCAGATTTAATACCAGCCAGATTTTCGTAATACCAGATGAGCAAATCCCCCAAAAGCATCACGTGATTCTGTGAATTCATCCATTTGTTGGCAGTATCACCGTTCCACAACTCCCAGATGGCGGTAGCACCTTTCTCGATCATGTACCCCCAGCTCGGGTAATCACGCTGCGTTGCGATGGTGTAAGCCAGATTGGCATTACCTGTTTCGGTGAGGCCACGCATGATCCACTGTCCGCCCACGAGTCCGGTGCTGATGTGGCTTTTATTGTCGATAGTGATCTTTTTGATCAGATTATCGAGCACACGGGCTTTGTTATCAGCGGGAACCATGCCGAAGTAAAACGGGAAAAGGTTAGCCGAAACAGTATTATTACCGTAATAACCTTTATCCTGATTATAAAATTTACCATTGAAAGCTGTCTTTATCTTTTCGCCCAAATCATTATAGTATGCAATATCGGCGTCATTTCCCGATAAGCTTGCAAATTTAGCCATCAGATTGCAGAGATAGAAATAGTATGCCGAAGCAATCAGTTGTCCGTCTGTAAGCCGGGTCGAATCTTTAGCATGAATCAATTCCGGAGACTCTGGTGGCATACACCAGTCTCCATAAGAATCCTTAGTCATGATGTAATCTTTCATATACTTATTGCTCATATATTGCATCCACTTTTTCATTGATGGATAGTGAGCGACAATCGGAGATTTATCACCATACTGGCGATAGATCATATCGGCCACAAACTGGAATGTAGATGGCCAGGTCACATTGTCAGAATAGTAATTCCAGTAAGCCGGGGAAACATCGGGGATTGATCCGTCCTCACGTTGCGACTGTTCGATATCATCGAGCCATTTGGTGTAAACGGAGTAGTTATCAAACAGGAAACTTTCGCCATACGATCCGGTTCCACGGTCTCCCAGCCACGGCTGACGCTCGTTGCGCTGCGGGCAATCGACCGGCATTCCTTTGTAATTGCTGGCAATTCCCCACCAGGCGTTGCGGTAGATCTGGTTAAGTGTAGTGGCACTTGAAGTAAACGAACTTGCCGATGCCATTTCATCATAAATAAGCAGACCCTCGAAATTCTCTTTTACAGGGATACCCGGCCAACCTGTGATTTCCACATAACGAAATCCGTGATAGGTAAAGTGAGGTTGCCACACTTCGATTCCTTTACCGCTCAGTTTATATTTGTCTTTCGACCGAGCATCGCGAAGATTAACCACATCAACATCGCCATTGGCATCCAGAGACTCTGCAAAACGCAAAGTGACCTCGTCACCTTTTTTCCCTTTTACAGAAATGCGCAACCAGCCGGCCATATTCTGTCCCATATCGAGAATGTATTTGCCCGACTTGCTTCGCAGTACAGCCACCGGCTTCACCATCTGCATAATCTGCATATTGGGAGTAAGCTGTGGTTCTATTTTTCCTTCCGGAGCCTTTACCAATTCGGCCGAAGCCCATTTCTTATCGTTGAAACCGGTCTTGTTCCAGCCCGGCATCTCTTTGGTAGCGTCGTATTCTTCGCCGTCGTATTCGTTATTGGTACGGATAGGTCCGTCAGAGGTAACTTTCCAGCTATCATCACTCACGATTAACTGGCGGGTGCCATCGGTGTACTCCACATCCAGTTGGAAAAGCATACGCGGCATGCCCCAGTTGCGGATTTTATACGGTTTGAAGTTCTGACGCATGGTGAAAAAGCGACCATTACCCAGTATAGTTCCTACAGCATTACTTCCATTGCGAAGCAACGTGGTTACGTCGAAAGTGTTAAACTTCACACCGGCCGAATAGTTGGTCGGAACCGGAGCCAACACCTGTTTACCCACACGCTGCCCGTTGATATAGAGCTCATACAGCCCCAGTCCAATGATATTAGCGTATGCGTGTTTGATCTTTTTAGGCAAAGCAAACTCTTTACGGAAGTAGCGGGCCGACAAACGGGAAATTTTCACATTAGCACTGTCCCATGCAAAGGATTTATCGAGGCCGATCCACTTACCTTTCCACTCTTTAGAAGAAAGCAATCCGGTAGAGAAGGTTGCCGGAGCACTCCAGTCACTTTCTCCTTTGGATGTATAAATTTTGACTTTCCAGAAACAAGTCTGATTACTGGAGAGAGCAGCACCGGCATAAGGCACAAAAGTACTTTGTGAAGAGGCGATTTTACCGGAATCCCACAGGTCGCCGCCGGCAGCCAGCTTCTGGGCTGATGATGCTACCACGATCCGGTAAGCAGTCTGTACGATGCCACGCTCTGAGGAAGCAATCGCCCAGCTCAGACGCGGATGAGTAATGCCGATCCCCTGTGGATTGGTCATCATCTCGCATCGAAGCGATGACAATGAGATGTTGCCGCTGCCATTTGCCGCAAACAGATTGATGAATAAAGTAAAAAACAGGACAGAAAAAAGAAGTCGTGTGTTTTTCATTTTCAATAGATTGAACAGATAAACCTAACAGGTTTCAAAAACCTGTTAGGTTTGGTCCGATTATTATAAATTTCCTTCAATACGTTCCAACTTATCCGAAGAAGCTACCTTCTTACCATTCACCAATACCTGAAGGCCTTTGCCTTTTTGATATTTCGAACCGTCTTTATCCCAGATGACGGTCACTATTTTACCGTGGTAGGGTACACGATCCAGGCAGAACCATGCCCATTTGCCTTCGGGAACCAGAGGATTAATCTCGATTTTGTTATCAGAACGGGGACGCAGACCCACAAGACCGGTAATGATGAGGTCATTAAAGGTCGAATGGTTGTAATAACGACTGCGTTCCTGGTCACCTTTGAGCCAGTATCCGGTCACTTCATCGAGATATTCACCGATATATGGACGACCGCGGTGGTATTGAGACTCTACATACACCTCCAAATGATGGAAGTAATCGGAATCAGCGACTACGTTTTGCTTGTAATTGTTCAACAGATTGGCCATCGCCGTCAATGTTTGCGAAGTAGCAAAGGGCCAAACAGCGCCATCCCACTCACATTTGCCTACGCCACGGGTACGGAATGACGGGTGACGACGTTCGGCAGTAGTGAGACCGTAAGGAGCAGAGAAACCTTTCTCGTCTTTTACCTGGGCCCAGGCTGTTTCAAATCCTTTATTTGCCGATGGCAGATTAAAATACCACGGGATAAATCCAATCGCTTCACGCGCATCGGCGAGCGTATCACCTTTTTCCTCAAGCGTCTCAAAGAAATTATCCTTTGCATTCCACAGGCGACTTTCTATAAGGTGTTTCAGCGTATCGGCTTTGGCTTCGTAGCGGGCCGCTTTGGCTTTGTCGCCGGTCAAAAGAGCGATTTGGGCCAACGCTTTGGCATTTCCATACATGTAACTGTTGATGGTCGGGCGATTGTTTTTTACCCGACGACCGCCGGATATGGTTTCCTCCATGCCGTCTTTGACATCCGATTGCCAGAACATACCGTTTGCCGTGCGGTGATCGCCTTCCCACAAGGCGTATTCAGTCTCAAGGTCGGGCAACATGTCGGTCAGAAACTTTGTATTTCCATCCGCAAGATAGCGATTATATAGCGCAGCGGCCACCCAACTGCTGAATCCACGCAGTTTATTCATCAATTTACCGTTGTTACCGCGGTACCACACGTGCACATTCTGGTCGAGATACTTCGGATCAGCCAACCAACGGGCCTCACTGATGTGATGTCCGAGTGCACTGCTGATGAGGTTATATTTGTCAGCGTAAGTCCGGTTTACCAAAAACTCGGTAAAAGCATAACCAACGGGAGTTACTTTAATATGTTTGCGGATGCTCCACCAGCGATAGTAGAACATCTCTTGGAAATTATCCTGCGGACATTCAAACAACGGAATATTAGCATTCATCCAGTCCCATGCCTGAGCGTTCGGGATAGCCTGAACGATGTTTTCATCCTCCATGCGATTGAAGTAATCGGCATAGTGTTTGAAATTATCAGCCTTCAAGACGAATGACTTTTGGGGTTTGATGAAAGTTTCGGGCGTTGTCTTTTGTTGCGCGACAGTCGATGCCAGGGTAAGTACAAAAGTCATGCAACTCAACACTGTTTTCTTCATAAAAATGATTTTAAAGGTATGATGCAATTAGCAGTTACAAATTTAAAATCATTTAATAGCACCGGAATACACGATTTGTTGAAATAGGGTTGCAAATTATCGGAAGCAAATAGTGACACTATTGCAACTATTTATTACCCTGTCGATTCGGATCATTCAACTTCAGCTAACTTTTCGTTTTGTTATCTGTTATAACAGTTAAACACCTTAAATACAGTTACTATGAAAAGAGAAGTTTACCTTATTTTCCTGGTGATAAGTATGGCTGTCACCATCAAAGCCCAGAACATAATCCCGAATGGCGATTTTGAAAACTGGAGTATTCTTACCTATGATCAACCGACCACTTACCCGGTATCATCAAACATCGAATCCTTGCAGAAAATGAAAGTTCCCAACGTGGTAAAGACAAGCGATGCTTACCATGGGCAGTATGCGGTTAAGGTTTCTACATTTATATCCGCATCGGGTGATACCGTCGGAGGCTGGTTTACAAATGCATCAGAGACAGGGAATGGTGATCCTACCGTTTGGAAAGGCGGTATGGCGTACGACCAAAAGCCGACCGGAATCAGAGGGTGCTATAAATATAATGTAGCCACAAAAGACTCGGCATTAGTCGGTGTTGTATTCAAGAAAGGCGGGAAAAGCTTTGCACACTATTTTTATCCCGTGGGAGGTGTCCATGATGCTTACACGCCGTTCTCATTTACCTTTAATCCTCCGCTCACTCAGGCGCCCGATACGATGATTCTTGTAGCAACATCAAGTAATCTGCTTAAAAATAACGGAATTCCCGGCAGTGTGGCACAGTTTGACAGCATCAGCCTGACCGGAGTGGCACAACCTCTGGCGCTGAACGGTGATTTTGAGTGGTGGGTCAATATGTCCACCAAACCACTGCTCGACAACTGGAACACTAACAGCGAACAGATGGGTGTTGAGCGGACAATGGACGCCTATTCCGGTAATTATGCACTCGAGCTGAACACTTATCAGGGGCAAGATGAAAACGGAACCCCGTATGCCCAAAACGGATGGGTGCAAATCGGAGAATGGAACAATGGCAGGACCACATTCCGTCATGGATTTCCAGTCAACATAAAGCAAGATGCCGTTGTATTTTACTATAAATATTTCCCGGCTACATTGACCGACAGTGCCACATTTACTATCATGCTCAAGAAAGGCGATATGATGGTGGGTGGAAATGGTGTCTTATTGGAATCATCAGCCATTTACAAAAGAGTAGAGGTGCCGGTTATGACACCCGGTGATAGTTTTGTAGCCGATTCGGCATATATTATGATTACATCATCACATTGGGACCACAGAGATCTTAGTTATGTCGGTTCTGTACTTAAAATTGATGGCATGGCATTTCTATCGCAGTTGCTGGGTGTCTCCGGAACAACAATTGCACCGGAAGTAACCATTTCTCCGAATCCCGTTATCACATCGGCGAAGTTATCCGTGTCGGAACCGGCCGACGTGACAGGATGGATGCTGACTCTCTGCTCTATGGATGGAAAAGTGCAAAAAATAATTCCCGTTACCTCCGCGATCACATCCTTTAACCGGGATGGTTTATCGTCAGGTCTTTACCTCTGGAGCGTAACGAAAGATAAAACCGTTATCCAACGGGGAAAAATAATCGTTCAATAGGTTTATATACATGTTTTTGATGTTGAAGGGCTGAAGGCGTAAGTTTTCAGCCCTTTTTTGTGTAAAAGTTTACCGCGAGATCGGGGATAATGATAAAAAGGAGCGCAATTGTTGTTGTCAGTACAGTCTTTTCTTTTTAATACACCATAGATTTAACTGCACGTTGAATATATGAATTCCGAACATTTTACAAACTTCCAGCTTCAGTCGTAATTTTTATTTGCGTGAATAAATATACGGGTAAAACTAATAACAATACACGAATTACATCAAGCAATTGAGAAGAATCACGAAACAATCAGGAATTTCGGTCAAGCAATGAAGAAGTTTCGTCAAACAATTGAAGAATTACATCAAACAATCGGGGAAATTCGTCAAACAATGACCGAAGATCATCAAGCAATGAGGGTATTTTGCTAAGCAATTGAGTTGAATTCTTGTGTCAATGGCTTATGTAGGGAAACTGCTCTATTTGTATAAATCCCTATCGTATAGGGTGTTCATGGGTGTTTAGTCCTTGGAAAGATACCCGTTTCACATTTATAAAACATCGTCGCTCTCCTGATTGCATAAATCTCTTTCTGTCTTTTTGGATGAAAATATACATTTAATATACAATTTAACAAGTCTCTTTTTGATGAAATACACCCTGATTGTCTAAATACATTTCTACTTATATTAAAATTATTCTGATTTGATTTTGTGGAGATATTTATAATTCTATATATTTGCAAAAGTGTTATCTAAAATATATTCAATAACATTTTAAACTTAAAGAGAATGGGTAATAAACAAGACGCATCGGTAGAAATGTACCGGTTACTACGCGAAGTCTTTTCGCAAAACAAAACAGAATTTGGTAAACTGCCTAATTTTATCAGTTATGAATCACAGTTTAATACGGACTTCGACACGCTGACGAGCCTGAGGCCGGAGCAGTTCCTGATCACAACAGACAGCACTACGGTAAAGGCGGAAAATCGTGTCAAACTGGAAACAAAGGCGATTACATTGTGTAAGTATCTTAATATTTACGCTACCGTCAACAATCTTTCCCAGCTAAAAGCGGAGACTGATTACTCCAAAACCGACATCAAACGTATGAAGCACGGGGAGTTGACGGAGTTTGTGGATGCATTGCTCATACGGGCTGAAGAACACAAAGACAAGACTGCGGAGTACAACATAGCGGAAGCGGATATTACCGGGTTGAAAACGCTGAATGACAAGTTCAAAAGCAGTATTCCCAAGCCCACGATCAATAAGCTCAACAGCCGCGAATATAACAACGCAGTGGATGAATGTCATGACAACATCGAAGAATCGTTGGGTAACATTGACCTGATCGTGGAGCTGATTAGCGAGACCAACACTGCTCTCTATAGTAAATACAAATCTGCACGCAAAGTGACCGTCAGAGGTACGCGTTCGGTAGCGGTGAAGATTAATGTGACGGATGCCCAGGGCAATCCGCTCAAAGGGGTTCAGGTTACGTTGGAGCTTCTCAATACATCGGAGACGCCAAGCGAGGAGTTTGACGAAATGAGCATGACCCGCACATCGGCTGAGAAGGGTGGAATGTTGATTAAGACGATTGATGAAGGTTCGTATCGGGTCACAGCTGTCAAAACAGGCTTCAAAAGGAGTGAAACGATTCTGCATTATTGTAGCGGTGAGCCGCAATCTCTGGTGATTAAAATGGAACAGGTGTAGGGGGGGGCTTTCTTTTTACACTTTGATAGCCTGACAGCGTGCTTGCACCTGTCAGCGTTTATATTGGAATGATGTTTTTTAACGCTGACAGGTCTATCGACGCTGTCAGGTTTTCGGTAGATCAATTTAGTCTGGTTGATTAAAAGAGTAGTTCTTCGCAATGTGATAACCTGACAGCGTGCTTGCATCTATCAGCGTTTATATTGGGATGATGCATCTTTAACGCTGACAGGTCTATCGACGCTGTCAGGTTTTCGGTAGATCAATTTAGTCTGGTTGATTAAAAGAGTAGGTCTTCACAATTTGATAACCTGACAGCGTGCTTGCACCTGTCAGCGTTAAAAACAAACAAAACGAATAGTATGGCAAATCAGAACGTTCTTGTATCCGGTAAGTATTATCATATTTATAACCGGGGAATTAATGGCGAAGATCTTTTTCGCAACGAGAGAGATTACGAGCATTTTCTGTTTTTGTATTCGAAATTTATTGAACCGATTGCAGAAACCTATTCATGGGTGTTGATGCCAAATCATTTTCATCTTTTAGTACGAATAAAAGAGAATATAGTGTACAAATATTCACGAGTTGATTTTCCAAATGACGAGGATTTTAATGCGGTAAAATGGGAAACGGTACCAATACAGAAAGAGATTGTTTCAGATAATGCAAAAAGTCCGGAGGCTTACCTGCATTTCTCCCATCTGTTTAATGCTTATGCAAAAAATCATAATATCGTATCTAATCGACATGGTAATATATTTGAACGACCTTTTAAAAGAAGAGAAATTGACAACGAAGTGTATTTAAAAAATGTCGTGATTTACATTCATAACAATCCTGTTCATCATGGCTTTTGCGAACATCCGATGGAATATCCGTGGTCTTCATACTTGTCATGTGTTTCGGTGAAACCGACAAAGTTATTTCGCGAAGCTGTTATGGGTTGGTTTGATGATGAGGCAAATTTCCAATACATGCACAATGGAAAGCTTGAGGTTGAAGCAATTGAACAGTGGTTAGAAATATAACATTTTCACACTGACAGGTCTATAAACGCTGTCAGGTTCTCGGTAAACCGTTGCAATACGATTAATTTATAGTGTTGGATATCACATATGAAACACCTGTCAGGTATAAAGAAAAATAACTACTGATACCAACAGAAAGGAATCGACAAACCAAATACAACCAAAACAAAAATCACAAAACACATCACATGACTAAATCTATTTTATTAGCTCTAATGGGAATTATTATGTCTGTATCTACGTTTTCCCAAACAACCAATGATTCAATCAAAGTCACCAAAATGTTTGGCGGATACAAATTTGAACAAAACGGGAAAACATTGACCTATAGTAAAATGCTCGAACAGATGCAAAGTAATCCCGAAGCCTACAATTACATGAAGAAAGCCTCGGACAATGTAGGTTTGGCAACTGTATTCAGCTACGCAGGAGGTTTTCTGGTGGGATGGCCTATCGGAACAGCTATGGGAGGGGGCAAACCAAACTGGTCATTAGCCGGAGTTGGAGGCGCACTTCTATGCATTACCATCCCGATAAGCAGTTCGATCAATAAAAATGCGGCAAAAGCTGTTGCTTTATACAACGGTGGGCAAAAGTCACAGATTCCAAACACCTCTTTAGACATGAAATTTAAAATGAAAGCAGATGGTCTGGCTTTTGTGGTAAACTTCTAAGGGGGGATTCTAATGTTGTCATACTTTTAATTATCTTAGGGTGTTGCCTTTATATCTTTATTGGGAAACGGCAAAGATTGGGGTAATCATATTTCACAGGGTTAAAACCCATGTGCTACAATATCGGCCATGCCTACGGCATTTCACAGCACTGTAGGTGCGAACGATATTGTAGTTCCGGATTTCTACTTTTAATATGAAACAAATATTACAATGCTGCAATGACCACTCTATTTGACAATATATTCTCCTTATGGAAATGGGCTATAATTCCATCATTTGTTTTGGCTATTATCGGTTTTGGAATAATGTGGTCTTATGTACGTAATTATGAGGTTGAGAATGGAAAGAGAGTAAATCCGGTAAATAGTTGGAATAAAGCTATGCCAGTCAATGTTTTTGACTCACTTAAAAGAAGGAATGACTCAAACTATTTGTACACCATAATGAATGAAAGATATGCAAGAGAACATGATATTTACAGATCATATTATGAATACGCAAAATCCGGGTATAATATATTTCAATTGAGAACTCAGTATTCATTCCCGCGCTCATCCTGTTTTTACATTGATCAGAAAGTCTCTAAGTATCTCTATCCCGGAAACAAAATTCTTTATTCGATTGACGGAGTTGGATATAAAGACTATGATTCGGTGATAAACATCTTAAAAAGGAACGTTATCACTGATACTATGCGATTAAATTCAAAAACAGCTATTTTACTATGGGGCAAAACTGCCGGTAAAAATGGAGTACTTTTAATCAATACTGAACATGGACCTGTTAAAGACAGTATTTTAATCAATAAGTAAACCCAGATTATTACAAAGCACCAAAAGAGCGAATGATATTGTAACTTTGGATTTCAGGGGCAAGTAATCCGCTTTTAATATGAAACAATTATAACGATATTGCAATGACCACTCTATTTGACAATATATTCTCCTTATGGAAATGGGCTATAATTCCATCATTTGTTTTAGCTATTATCGGTTTTGGAATAATGTGGTATGTCCGTAATTATGAGGTTGAGAATGGAAAAAAGAAAATGAAAATTGGAGTAATTCTTTTTGCTCAGGTTTTTATAGTTTTTGCAAGTATATTTCTTCTCAGATGGATAATTGAAATAAGAGTAAGAGACGAAATAAAAGAACTTGCTAATAATTCCAAGATTGAAATAAATAGTTCATCAGTAAATAAAGAAGTCTGTTGTCAACTTACTCGTGATATTCAAAACATATTTGATGATCTAGGGAATCATTCAAGCCCTACTGACACTTTCCTGATTACCATTTTATCTCAAAAACAGACTGTTTCCCTGAGATTTTGTAGGGATTCAGAGAATGATTCAATTTACTGGATTTACTGGGACAAGTACAAAACAACAGACGATAATTGTTTTGGGAAAGTAAGTACGAATTGTCTGAAAAACTATCCTTCTTTTAAAAGATTCAGTAATCGAACACCTGACAGGTTTTGAAAACCTGTCAGGTATAAAACCGAAAATCAATATAACACATTCAAAAACACCATAAACAATGAAACGAACAATCATCACCTTATTCCTTTGCAGTGGAATAATCGCAGCAGCTTTCGCTCAATCGGCAGCGAAGAGTAAAAAGATTGACCAATTGCTGGAACTTACCGGAATGGCAAAGGTCGGAGTGCAAATGGCGCAAAATATGTTGAATACAATGAAAGCATCTTATCCCAAAGTCGATGCAAAATTTTGGACTGATTTCCAGAAAGAGATGAGCCCCAAGGATCTTAATAACCTGATAAAGCCGATTTACGATAAATATTATACGGAAGCTGATATTGACCAGTTGATAACATTTTACAACTCACCGATTGGC
This sequence comes from Parabacteroides sp. FAFU027, assembly GCF_022808675.1. NCBI lineage: Bacteria > Pseudomonadati > Bacteroidota > Bacteroidia > Bacteroidales > Tannerellaceae > Parabacteroides > Parabacteroides sp. FAFU027. The sequence continues at coordinate 99,955 of NZ_JAKZKV010000003.1, read as the reverse complement.
AAGAAAGTAATCCAGCAAACTCCGGCTATTTCTCAGGAGTCGATGCTGGCCGGTCAAAACTGGGGCAAACAACTGGCGGAAAAGATTTTGAAAAGGTTGGAGCAGCAGAAGGGCGCTAAAGAGAAGCATCAATAAATTAGTGCAGGATTAATTGAATTCTGCTTGTAACAAGTAATCAAACAAAAGAATAATAATGAAACATCGGATTTTGATATTATTAGTTGCAATATTTGTCCTAAACATATCTCTAAATAGTAGTAATCAACAAAATAGTCCATCTAAAGCACCAAAAGCAAATAACATTTCCGTCAATAATAAATTAGGACAGTTTAGTGTAGATACATTTACAAAATTGCCCAAAGAGATGGAAGAAGGAGGTGGCTGCTTTTTTAGTCTTTCAAAAAAAGACATGGATAAAGAAGTCTATATCTGTGTGAATAATCTTGCTAATAGTGCTTATGTATCGATAAACAATAAACTGGAAATGTTTAATCTAATAAGTCATGACAAGCAGAACAATAATTTCTATTACACCAAAAACAAGCTTAGGCTTACAATTAAAGTGAAAAAGAAAAAATACATTGGAGACGAAGCGACTCAGATGGAAGGAATAATAATTGTTGAAAATGACCAATGTAAAATTGTAAAACGATTCATTGGTATTTGTGGAATGTAATTTCTGACAATGATAAATCACTGATTTTATTCTGGATATTCTTTGAATGTGTTTAAAAATATACTAGAAATGATACACCTTGAACCCTTTGACCGACAAGATTACGATAGATTGATCAGTTGGATTGCATCGGAAGAAGAAATGGTACAATTCAGCGGTCCGGTTTTCACGTGGCCGGTGACGCATGAGCAGTTGGAGATCTACCGAAAGACACCAAACCGGTTAATCTATCGGGTGGTTGAGGTCGAATCAAATGAAGTGATCGGTCATGCCGAACTCAATCATATCGACACGAAGAACAAATCGGCACGCATCTGCCGCATTCTGATAGGAGAGGAGCGATACCGTAACCGCGGCTTCGGCAAAGCCATTGTCCGGGCGTTGATTCATATCGGATTTGATGATTTGCGACTGCACCGTCTCGATCTTGGCGTGTATGACTTCAATCAACCGGCCATCAAGTGCTATCAGGATTGCGGATTAGAGATTGAAGGGTTGCTACGTGAGAATATAAGGGTGGGGAACAGCTATTGGTCAACTTATAATATGAGTATTTTGAATAAGAGGTAAGAGAATTGATCGTTAATCAAAAGTCATAGTATTTCAATATTGAAAATCAAATATATACAAGCAAGAAAACAACCAACCATAGAAATATAATTATGAAACAATTGAAACGACAATGTATTAGTACGGTAATTTTATTATCAGTTATTACTGCATTATGGGCAAGCGACACAAACAACTGTCGAATAGTATTTTATCGTAATGATAACTTAGAGAATCAACATCCAGCTTATAAAGTTTACATGGCGGATTCTATCATCACAAAACTCAAGAATAAAACATATTATTCATTCTATGTCAAGCCAGGGTGTTTATATTTTAAAAACTACAATCCCAATTTATCAGAGATCCATCTTAAAACCCAAAAGGATAAGACCTACTTTATAAAGTTAGGTCCTAATCCGGTGTCGCCCGACTCTTCATTAGTTTTTACTTTAATGGATAGTGCTATGGCTCGAAAAGAGCTTATTAGAAATCAACTTACAAATAAAGCGCCTACAAAGAAGGATGTTTTTATACCGCAAAATTCTATCGGATTTAATATTGGTGGAGGGTTTGGTCTTGATAAAGCTTCTGCAGTTAACACAACTACCGCAGAAGATGCATATATTAGTTTTGGAGGAGGGCTTGATTTAGGTCTCAATTATACCTTAGAGTTTATAAAAAACTTTGGACTTGCTTTGGACTTTGGATATAAACGTAGTTTTTTACACCCTTCAATAAGTAATGGATCGATACATTTTGAACGAAAAAATATTTCAATAACTCCATTATATATGATCCCATTAAACAAAAAAGAATCATCTCGTCTGAAAATCGGGATTGGAGGGGATTTATATCTAAATCCTGAAATGACTTTTGAATTAAGTAAGATCAAAGATGGATTTGATGATACCTGGAAATATAAAGATCAGCAAGGTTTCCATATTTCAGCATTTTATGAAACTATAATGCCTAGCGACTGGTCATTTCAAATAGGAATCACTTATTACAATGTAAATTACAACTTCAAATCTGGCGAAAAATATTATCCAACAAGTGATTTTCTTATCAATGGTCAAGGAGGAGGCATTAATATTACAGGAGGATTGGGATATCATTTTTAGAAATGAAAAGGGATTGTTTATATTTTGATCAGTTATTGATTGAATTGAGTTAGCAATATATCGTGTTTTGATGCAGAGTCTGAATTTAATAATAGGATTGCTATAAGCAATCAAACATTTCCCCCTCGATTGGAATCGAGGGGGATGGAATAGGAGCAGACTATTCGCGAACATTCCCCATTCCCTGAATGTTTTTAAACTATTCCTCTGAATCAAAAAGGGATACCTGAAAAACAAAAAACATTCACCTTAAATCCGGAATCTTATGTTTGCATTACAAATTATCCTGGCCGTATTGCTCAGCCTTGTAGCATTGGTGTATATTATTGCTCTTTTCTCGCGCAAAGAGTATGTCGTGGAGCGCACCGTCATCATCAAACGTCCGAAAGATGAGGTGTTTGACTATGTCAAGCTATTGAAAAACCAGGAATTCTACACCGTCTGGTCAAAAATGGATGTAAATATGCAGCGCGAGTATCTGGGTACAGATGGCACAGTAGGAGCCATCATGAAATGGAACAGCAAAGTTAAAAAAGTGGGTGTCGGTGAGCAGGAAATTCATGCCCTGAATGAGGGCAAGAGCATTGACTGGGAATTGCGGTTTCTTAAACCGTTCCGCTCTACCAGCCGGGTGTATATGCTTATCGAATCTGTCTCTGAAAATGAGACGAAAGTCTGCTGGGGATTTGACGGAAGGATGGGTTATCCCCAAAATGTGATGCTGCTTATGATGAATATGGAGCAGTTGTTAGGGAAAGACCTGCAAACTGGTCTCGATAATCTGAAAAAGGTACTGGAATCGTAATCAAGCGTATGATATGGATGAACAATTCAAACTTCTGACCGATAATAACTATATCCTGGAGAAATTTCCCGGGAAAGGCGGCTGGACCTATGCCGCTATTCCTGAAATCGCACCCGATAAGAAGTCGTGGTTCAACTGGGTAAAGGTAAGAGGTTGCATTGATAGTTACGAATTCAGCAATTATCACCTGATGCCGATGGGAAACGGTATGCTCTTTCTGCCCGTGAAAGCCGAAATCAGGAAGAAGATTAAGAAAGAAGCGGGTGATTCCGTACATGTCATACTTTATGCCGAAGAAATTCCCCTCGAAATACCGGAAAACCTGCGCCTCTGTCTGGAAGATGAACCCGATGCCCGGAGATTCTTTGACCAACTCACAGACAATGAACAACAGGCCTATATCGATTGGATCAGTTCGGCCAAGCGGGAAGATCTGCAAATCGAACGAATGGCGCAGACGATTAATCGGTTGGTAATGGGATTGAAGATGGTGGAGAAGGGGAAATGAAAATACAATTACTAACAATCTAATAAGAATAACCTCTCACTTATACTCGATAAATGGCATAAAATGAAACAAGTAATATTTATTGTGATACTCATAATTAGCTCTATTTCCTGCAACAACTCTAACAAGCGAAATATCTCTAAAGAAAAGAATAAACGTTCAAATATTGATCTTAGAAAATTTGCTGAAAATAGAATATTCCCGATAATATTTGATACGAATCAATACGTCGATATAACACCTGATTCCAATATTATCGATGGAACTTATATTGGAATATATAAGGATAGCATCATAGCATTTACCGGAAAATATCGAAACAAAAAACCGGAAGGTTTATTTCATTTTTACGCTCCAAATGGGAAGCTAAAAGAAACACGAATTTACGAACATGGATTAGAACATGGACCTGTAACATTTTGGAATGAAAATGGAGAACTAGAGGAATGTCTAACATATGTTAATGGAAAAGAAGAAGGTTATCATTATACATGGTGGAATTATAATACAATAAGAAGCAAATCATATTATAAGAGTGGTAAATATGAAGGACAAGTAATTAATTACTATCGCAACGGGGCAATTGATCACTTATGCAATTACCATAATAATATTCGAAATGGTCTAAGTATTGATTATTACCCAAATGGAAAGATCGAGCAAGTAGGATATTATATGAACGATTATCAGATAGGTACATGGAAGTCATATTATAGAAATGGACAACTCAAATCGTTGAATTATTATGCCAAATCAGTTGGTAGAAAAGAGCTAGAATATATAAAATCATTCCATAAAAGGATGTGTATGGGAGAAGCTACTTTGCCTATTGGTATATGGGTCCAATATGATAGTCTGGGTAATATCTTGACCAAAACATACTACGATAAATTATTTACTTTAAGAAGGGAAGATGAGTTTTTTCCTACAGGTCAACTTCATTTTAGATCATATTATAATGGTGAAGTTCCTTATATGTGTAGTCGAAATCCCGGATACAGAGTTAATAACGGTCTTTATGAAGAATATTTTCCGAATGGTGAGATTAGAATAAGAGGTTATTACACTAATAATAGTAAATCTGGTTGTTGGAAGACTTATGATAAAGCAGGAAAAGTGATTAAAATTGAAGATTTTGGGAGTTCCCCAAAATGACATACTATAGAAAAGAAAAGGAGTTGAAGACCGCAATCTTCAACTCCTTTTCTTTTCGTATCTGTTCAAACAGAATTTATTTCGCAAGAACCTCAGCTCTCAGGTCAGCCACTGTTTGCAGGATGGTTTCGATCTTATCATCCGAAACCTGGTCATCCATATTGATGCAGCAGACACCGGTCAGATAAGGATTAGCCGATTCGGTAACGAGACGCGTAATGGTTTCACGAATCTCGTCGTTGGATTGGTTGACAATCTCCACCGGACTCAGGCGCAGGCTAAAGAACGTATTGGGCAATTGAGCACGAAGTTGTTTCACATCACCACCCCAGCCGAGATCGAGGAAGTCAAGGTGAGGCAAAGAGGCAAAAGTCTCCGCATAACGGTGTGGGTCGTTGCCGCAATAGTGGATGCCGAAAGGACTCTTCGATTGATTCCAGTTTACATCATACTCTTTTAGCAACGCATCGTAATCTTCGGTCGAGATCATCGTATGCGAACATTCTGAGTGTAAGAATACCGGTTTGGCCAAATGACGTACCAGGCGGGTGACAGAGATGGAGGTCGAACCGGTTTCGGCAAAGACACTGCCGGTAAAACGGTCAATCACCGAAGCAATGTTATTGAAAGCAACTTTCACATCATCCGGTTGCAGCATCATTCCCATGAAAAGGTTTTGACCAAAGAGGTCGAGCGCGATGTTAAGCACACCGCCGAAGTTGACATCACCGGTCAGGTGACCGTAAGTCTGCTTGAGCGATTCGGTAAGCTTGACAAACTCCTTGTAAGCGGGAGAGTGAAACGCTGCATCGACATCTACTGCGTAATCTTCTCGATTGGCTGCCAGTACCTGTGGCGGATGATTTTCGGAATAGTTTACCTCACAGCCGAGCATCTCAGACAGCAGGTAGCCCGCAGCCAGGTGGACGGCTCCCACTTCAGGGCGTTTCTCTGCATGATGCTCTCCGAGGCCGTATTTTCCCCAACGGGCATAGAGTTCTTTCTCCATGCGCTGCTCGGATTCGACACGTTTCAAGGGGTGAAAGAAGAAGTCACGGTCAAACGTAAGTTCGGTGTTTTTTGCCCACCACTCCGGGGCAAGGACAATGTCAACGGGTAACAGGGTTTGGTTCATGGGGTTATTGTGCTAGTATATTTTGAATTCGGTTTGAGATTGATGTAACAGCATAAAGACAAATTTACGATCGAAATATTCGAATTGTCAACCCGCACTTGATGCGGGATCTCTCAACTTGATAAAGATCAATAAATGAAATTCTGCGATTTTGAGATCCCGTGTCAAGCACGGGATGACAGTCTGAAGGTTTGTTCTCCTATAAGCAAATCATATCTTTAGGTCTTCTGTCTTTTGTCTAAAATCTTTACTCTTTAATCAGTTTTACTATTCCGGTGAGCCCCGCTTTGAGCAGCGGTTTGCCTTCAAGACGGAAAGCAGCATTAGTTTTGGCAATACGCAGAGCTTCCGGCAGACGTTGATCTCCAATCATCCGGTTGGTCCAGGTGTTGGTTACTTCGATTTCCAGAGCGTTTTTACCTTTTTGTACCGCACGGGTGATATCTACCCGGTAAGGAGCAGTCCAGGCAACGCCGCAATCTATGCCATTTACTTTTACAGATGCAATATTATTCACCTCACCGAGATCGAGAAACAGTTTTTCGCCGGCTTTCACCTTCACTTTATGGGTAAATGAGATCGCATAGCAAGCCGCTCCCGAGTAATAACGGATACAGCTGTCAGCATGCAGGCTCCAGTCGGTCAATGCGGTGAATGTCACCGGAGCTTTCGGGCCACCCAACGTTGAATCGAAGGTCACTTGCCAGTTACCGGTGATCGGTTGCTCTACAGGTGCTTTTGGAGCAGGAGCAATAGCAGCCGTTTGTCCCGCATCAGCCTTGCGACGCAGTACAATGAAGATAGAACCACTGGCATCTAGCTTAATCGGCAACAGAGTGCGACCGTATTCAAACTTCCACTCCGCAGCATCGGCATTTTCACCAGTCACAGCATCAAAAAGTTCCGGCACTTTACCTGCAACACGCAATGAGAGATTCAATGTGCGTGCTTTCTCTTGCTGGTTGGAGATAAAGTAAATATCTGTGTCTTTATCACGGCGGTGGGTCCAGGCAATTTTCTGAGCCTGAACAGAAGAACCGCCTTCATGAGCAATTACATCCTGTGGAAGATTGATTTTGTCAAATGTATTATCGGTATAAGGTAAAGCAAGCAGTTTGTCTTTGCCAACATTACCCGAAGTTAACTGAGCAATCGCTGCACGTAACTCAACATCATCTTTTGCCGGATTCAATCCATTGAGAACAAATTTCGGAGTCGCTCCAAAGAGAATCGTAGCGCCCTCTTTCTTTAACTGGAGCAGCTTTTGCGCCACCTCGACAGACATATAATCGGAATCAGGATTCATCGGATGAGCGCCCGGAACTACCAATACGCTGTAAGAAGCACTGCCCGGCAAAACAATCTTGCCATCCTTCACGGTAGCCAGGCGAAGCAGCGCATCTTTGTTGAACGAGTCGTAAGCATAACCACGCAACGGATCGGTCCAGTTCTCCGGATCGGCCATATTAGCGGAATGACCAACCCCTACAGGACGAATGCGTTGCGGCTGACCGACATTAGCCAGACGGACTTTCTCCGCAGCTACCCGATCAGCACCGAAAATACCCGGCAACAAGCTTACCAAACGATCAGGCAATAATGATCTTCTTGGTGTGTTTTCACCGGTAAATACAGCAATATCGACTACAGGATCACCGGTTTGCAGCAACGTCTGGCAACGGGAGGCATAATCCACCCATGCTTTGCCCGGCTTCCACCAGACTTGGTCACGTTGAAAGCAAAGACCAACGCCTCCGAGTGTCATCCCCGGCTTACGATCCGGCCACGGATTGAGCATCGACACGTGATAGACCAGTTTATTTACGCCCAAAGCGTAATTGCGGTCCTGCAAAGCCTTCAGCATGGCAGGATATTCGTTCCATTCGAGGCGCAATTCGGTAAAACCTTCCGCCTGAATTATTTTTTTGCCATAAATATGAGCGCCGGAAATGGCATCGAGCATATCGTTGGGCTTATCATGAGTCGGACTATTGAGCCAAAATTCACCCATTGGCACATCTACTTTATCGTAATGCAGCATGCCATCGCTGGTCATCGTCGGACAAACGCTTTCGGCTGTGAAAGCAACGCCCAGTTTTGCGGATTCTTGTTTCAACGTCACATAAAATATATCGACAATGAGTTCGGCTATGGTTTGACGAACATCGTTCAGCACATTCTCCGACAACTCTGCACTACCGACAGGAACACCCGCCATCACCGGCAGATAATTGTAAATATCATAACCACGACGTTTCTTAAACTCTTCACGGAAATAAGGAGACCAGTTCTGACTACCACATTCCCAACTATCGACATGGAAGATAGATAATACCCGTTTGGCAAGCTCCGGTCCCGCAACGCGAGCCGCTTCTCCGTACCATTTGTCAAATTGCAGACGGATGGCATCGGGATTGAATTTATCACATTCGAGACCTTTACCGCCACCACCGGTCGCATTGGTATGGCCGGTAGAGGTGTGGCCGATGCGGAGGATAGTCCAGTTGCCCGCAGGAGCTTTCCAGTCAAGGACTCCGTCTTTTACAAAAGCGGAAATATCAATCAGTTTACTCACCGGCACGCACAACGAATCGGGCAATTGAGCCGAAGTAGTACGGGAAGCCACGCGCCAGATCTCACCGGCTTTTCCTTCATATTGGTGAATGACAGGTTCACCTGAGAGCATTATGCCTTTCAGCTTGATAGTCGGTTTCCACTTAGCAGCATCCAGGTCTTCAGAACCGGGTTCAGTGCCGTTCACATCATATACAAAGCGGAAATATTTGGCCGTAGTCGAAGGTATTGCATAGGTATTGTCGGCATCGGTATCCTGCCAGCCGTGACGGGGTGCCTGCAAACGGGCAATGGTACGGAAAGTTTTGCCATCATCACTCACCTGGATGGTCGGGCGCTGTGCCTGATAGTTATTTCCTCCGGTAAATATCTTCACCTGACGACAGGTGAACGGTTTCTCGAAAGCGTATTGAATCCAACATGAGGTGCCACCTTTGAAGGTCTCTTTATTGCCTTCTTTTACTAAAAAAGATGCATCAGCATCAGCCACGCTTGTCGTTACTTTCGGTATGACGTTCAGGGTAGTCTGAGTCGCTTTAGTAGGAGTCGGATAGGCATAGACCGCAATGTCTTTATAATAGTTTTCAATAGTCTCGGGCTGTGCAAGGGCTTTACGGATAGGCTTACCACCGACGATGAAGGTCTTCGATGAAACAACCTTTTGCATCGAGAGCTCCGGAGTAATCCACGGACCACCGGCCAATGCGAAACCATCACTCACGTGCATGGCCACTTTCAGCCCCAAGCGGTCAGCTTCGGTCATGGAGAACTTCACCATCTGCCACCATTCGGGAGTCAACTGCTCAATCGGATGCGCAATTAACGGCGGATCAGTCTTGCCATAGATCGGCATCAGGTAAACACCAGCGATGCCGTTTTGCTTAAGCGATTCCAGATCGGCGGTAATGGCCTCTTTGGTCACGGCTGCCTGCATCCAGTACCAGAATACCCATGGTTTTGCTGATTCCGGTGGCGTTTGGAAATTCCTTTTAAGATCATCCTCTGCACGCAATGTCATTGACATAAAACAGATAAGGATTACTGACAGGATCAATGTGATTTTTTTCATGATAGATATTTTTCGTACTGTAAGAGACGTGGCAGGCCGCGTCTCTACGAAATACGTATTTGATTATTCAATTTGTCTAAAAACATAAATGGCAAAAGCACAAACGATATCACATCGATTGTACCCTTGCACATTTAACTCACCATTATTTATCTACTAACACACAAAAAAACAATTCGTTTTTATATCTTGGAGACTGTCCAGTTTTTCCAAAGTTTACAGTTTTAGAAAAATCGGATAGCTATTTTCGTCGCTTTGCGTCTTTCCCCCTTCCCTTCGGGGAGGGCCGGGGTGGGGTCTTATACTTATTGAAATCTAAAGAAAATCGTTCCGTTTTGCGGGCCACTCACCTGTTTTGCCTGAGAAGAAGGACCTACAAGATCGGTCGCATTTACCTTGTTACGAACAGCTGGAATTACATCGAACACAGCCAGTCCTGTTTGCGGCAAAGTGTAAAGCAATGCATCACGGCCATCACGCGGGGTATAAACACCAAGATAACTGCCCGGTTTTTCATTCGCCATAATGATGTGACCTTCTTTAGTGGTAAAATTAGCCCAACGCCAGTCGTTGAAGTATCCTTTAAACTCCGGATAGATAAAGCTTTCTCCTGGAATCGGGTCGTTGTAGGTATTGTCATACACATCCAGCGTAGTACCGTGCAGACGGTTTTGCCATACACGATAAGGTCCTTTACCCAACCAGCGGATCGCCTGCATATTTTCTTCCGGATAATCAAACTTCACACCCATCAGTTCAACAACGCCATCGTATCCGTACTGGTAATCAAGGCGAAGTTTCCCATCAGGAGACAATGTCCATTTTACAGTATTCATCGCTCCGAAATATTTGGCTTCCATCACCAGATTTTCACCTTCCATTTTTGAGGTGAAGCTGGTCAGGGTACTCGGGTATTTTATTTCGTTGTAAATACGGTCAACAGCTTTAGTATTCTCTAAATTTATATCTACATAACCGTCTAATGAACGATCTCCGCGACGGGCAGCCACGAAACGGGGCCCGTTTCCGAAGGAGATGGTTTTACCCGCTTGTTTCACACCTGCAAGTTCTCCGGTTTTCTTGTCAAACACAAGTTCGGTCGCACCAACGGTTGCAGTAATTTTATCTTTTTCCTCTTTTACTTCAACTTTGCTTTTCTGAGACGTAGCCAGATAATCTGCTTTTGGCTTCCAGCTCCACGACCAGGTGAATAATTCCATGCCCTGCGGGTCAACCACGGTTACATACAACACATCGGCATCGCGCCAGTTCCCCGGCAATCCAAGCTTGATTTCGCCTTTACCATGAGCAGCCACATTCGGTCCGTCAAATTCGCCTTTATCCACAATTTGCTTGTTGCTTTTAGCATCCATTGGTGAAGCGAATTTCGCCAAAGACCATTTGAAACGACAATCTTTCAGATTATCGAAGTCGTAGCGGTTTTCCACCTGAAGCACGCCTTTGAAATCATTTGGCAATACATCCGGGAAGATTTGTACAGGTGACCACACCTGACGAATAGTATTGTAACTACCTTCTTTTTCGTGGTGAGGACCAACAATACCATCAGCGGCATAGTTACCGTAGTTATCAATGCGACCGTTTTGGTCAGCACGGGCAACGCCTTCATCAGCCAATACCCAAAGGATACCACCACCGCTGCGGGGATGTTTGCGCATCATTTCCCAATAGTCGTACAATCCGGCACCGTGGCCGCCATCGTACAATCCGTGAAGGAACTCAGTCGGCATGAAAACATCTTTACCACGAAGGTATTCCTGTGTTTCACCGTATGAACGATAGTGCATGGTTTCGAGTCCGTTTAGATTGCCTTGCGGGTGAATAACCGGACGATTCTGCGGATCCCATTTGGCAAATTCGCCATCCAGTTCGGTATTCCATCCACCTTCGTTTCCATTTGACCAGAAAACGACAGACGTGTGATTCACATCGCGGGTAACCATTTCACCAACCAATACTTTACCGATGCCGGTATCGTATTTACCGTGCCATCCGCCCAGCTCATTCATCACATAAAGTCCAAGTTCATCACAAGCTTCAAGGAAAGCCGGATCAGCCGGATAGTGAGAAAGACGAACGGTATTCATATTCATGCTTTTGATAAGCTTTACATCATCGTAATTGGCAGTGCGATTGAGTGTGCGACCCGATTCCGGACGGAAACTGTGACGGTTAACACCACGTACCATGATGCGCTGTCCATTCAGGTAAAGACCGTCTCCTTTGCGAATTTCGAATGTGCGGAAACCGAATTTCTCAGTTACAGTATGTACGGCATTGTCTCCTGAATATAAGGTGTAATTTACTTTATAAAGGTTTGGAGCTTCAGCTGACCAGAGTTTTACATTATCAAAATGAGAACTCAGGATTGCTTTGTCACCACCTTCACGCACTTCAGTTTCGAACGATTTTCCAACCGGTTTGCCGTTGATGTCGGTTACCTGCGCTACTATTTTAGCACCCTTAGGAGCGCCATCACCCAGATAAACCTCAGCTCTGAAAGTACCGTCCATTTCAGCTTTCAACGCTGTTCTGTCAATGAACTGAACCGGTAACGCTTCCAGATATACCGGACGGAAAATTCCACCGAAATTCCAGTAATCTGCACGACGTTCGGCCAGATTTACGCTCGGATTTGAAGATTCTTTGCTAACAGTTACTTCGAGCAAGTTGTCTTTACCGCCATAGAAAAGACGGTCAGTTACATCATATCGGAAAGTATAGAAAGCACCTTGGTGTACACCTGCTTTTTTACCATTCACGCGAACTTCAGTATCGGTCATTGAGGCTTCGAAGACAATGCGAACACGACGACCGCGCCACTCTTCAGGCACTTTGAAAGTATATTTGTACATCCCCTGCTCGGTAGGAATACCCGGGGCTGTCGCTTTTCCATAGAAAAGAACACCATAGTTGTATGTTCCGAATCCTTGTTGTTCCCAGCAGGAAGGCACGCCGATTTTGCTCCATTTTCCGCTGTTGCGACCATCGGTACACATGAAGTCCCATTGCACCATGCTATCGGATCCTTTGCCGGAAAGGTATTGAATTTGCGTTTGGGATGCAGCCTGTTTTGTCGCTGCATTCAGTTGAAAGAACGACATCATTCCCAATGTGAATGCTGCCGTGAATAGAGAAAGTTTCTTTTGGTAGTGATTAAACATGATATTGTATTGCCAATTTATATTTAGCTCTGAATCTTCTGTTTGGGGAAAATTTGACGAATACAAAATTAGCGTACGCCTTGTGCTAAGCTGTATAATATTTGCCGAAATAGGATAAGAGATTGACAATGGTGATGGAAGTGCTATTTTAGAAGGGACTACCCATTGTATGCAGTCTCTTGTAAGCCTGAAATTTAATGCTAGTCTTTTTGTGTAACGGGTCAAACTTTCTGTATATTTAAACCGGCATTTAATTCTAAACGAATGAGAAAACAGAAAATTAGAGGGCATAATAGACGACAACGACAGATTGAGCTTTGGCGTTTGGAAAATCTGAACCTTAATGTTGAGTCGCTTGAATCATTCTATTATGTTTATTCAAAAATGGTTGTTCATCCGTGGTGTGATCTCTCAATTTTGAATAGCATAATTCCCGCCCCAAAAGGGAAAACAAGACAACTAATTCTTGAAGGATTATTGGATATTTATCAATCTTGGAAAGAACAGTTGGATAAATCAGGAAAACCCTATTATTTGAAAATCTGGCTGTATGAACCTCGTTTCTCAAAATCACAGGTCGTATGTGCGGTTGGAGAAAGGATAGCTCATTATGAGACTCTCTTTGATAAACCGGAGAAGAATAAAATATGGAAGTCAACGCTTCCTGCCAGAATAAAAGACCGGTTTAGCAAATTAAACTGTGGATACAGTTGGGACGAGGAGTGCTACGGTAATGACTATGTCGGGTCTTCTGAAGCTTATGCTTCATTGTCTGATTATGAAGCATAAGCGTTGGTTTGAGAAGCAATTAACCAAGCCACATAAGACTGTAAGATTGGCTGAACCAATTGGTGATGTGACCGAGTTGTATTTTTTCAAACGTGGCGATTTATGGATTGGAGGAGAATAATTAAAATGAGCTAACGATATGTTGGTAAGTGCGTTCCTTGTCACCCAAAAAAAACGGCTCAGAACAAAAGTCTCTGAGCCGTTTTTACATATAACGTTTAGCTAAATCCTATACCAGAACTTTCACTACCAGTTTTTTGATAGCGCCATTACCGATAGCAGGAGCGTGACCGTCTTCAGGGAAGAAGATTACGAATTCGCCCGGATGAACATCTACATAAGTTGCCGGAGCGTCAGTAAAGAAGGTGATATCTTTGGTTTCGTTGTAACCCTCCGGAGAGTTTACACATTTATCACCAGCTAACCAACCCATAGTTTCCACACCAACCACAGGGATCTGGATGTCGATGTATTTGTTGTGAGTTTCCATTTTAGCCACTTCCTTAGTTTTACCGGTAATTTCCTGCACAGAGATAAAAAGATTTTTACCGTCCAGTTCGATTTTGCCGGCTTCAGCTTTAGCCATATCGTTGGCTTTGATATAGTCGAACGCCTGTTTAAACAGCGGGTGAAGTTTTTCAGCCGCTTCGGTGTTTTTTAATGAACCAAGTACCATAGTTTATTGATTTATCGTGGTTAAAAAGGATTAGTTTTTAGCTGTCAGGATTTCCAGTGTGTCGGATGCAATCATGTACTCTTCGTCGGTAGGGATAACCATCACTTTTACCTTCGAATCGTCAGCACTAATCACAGCCTCGTCACCGTAAACTTTTGCATTCTTTTCCGCATCCATTTTAATACCCATGTATTCCATGTTGCTACAAACGTTGAGACGGGAAGAAACTTTATTCTCGCCTACACCACCGGTAAATATGATAATATCAGCACCACCCAAAGCAGCAGCAAATGAGCCGATGTATTTTTTGATGCGGTATTCGTACATATCCAGGGCAAGTTTAGCACGGTAGTTACCTTCGTCAGCCGCAGAGGCAACTTCGCGCATATCCGAAGAAATGCCGGAGATACCCATCATACCACTTTGTTTGTTCAGCATGTTGCTGATGCCTTGTGCACCAATGCTTTCTTTTTCCATCAGGAAGGTAATTACACCCGCGTCAACATCACCTGAACGAGTACCCATCATCAAACCTTCTACCGGAGTGAATCCCATAGTTGTATCAACTGATTTACCGTCTTTGATAGCCGCTAATGAAGCACCGTTACCAATGTGGCAGGTGATGATTTTCTGAGACTCATAAGGAACTCCCAAAACATCACAGGCACGTTTTGAAACGTAACGGTGGCTGGTTCCGTGGAATCCGTAACGACGGATAGAATATTTTTCGTACAGAGAATACGGAATACCGTAGAAATATGCGTAGTCAGGCATAGTCTGGTGGAAAGCAGTGTCGAATACACCTACCTGAGGAACATTCGGCATCAGGCTTTTTACCGCGTAGATACCTTTGAGGTTTGGTGGATTGTGGAGGGGAGCCATCTCGATGCACTCTTCCATTTTAGCAATCACTTCGTCATCAATCAATACAGAGGAGTTGAATTTCTCTCCGCCGTGTACCACGCGGTGGCCTACAGCATTGATTTCGTCCAACGATTTAATACAACCGTATTTTTCACTCAGCAATACGCCAAGGATATATTCGATGGCAGCCTGGTGCTCGAGGATTTCACCTTCGAGTACTACTTTATCGCCATTGGGGAGCGTAAGTTTGAGAAACGAACCTTTCAGTCCGATTTTCTCGATTCCGCCCTGAGCCAATACATCTTTGTTCTCCATGTTGATGAGTTTGTACTTCACCGAAGAACTTCCGCAATTCAAGACTAATATCTTCATTTTCTTTTTGTGCTAGTTAATTTAGAAAAACGGGGATTACTTAATCAGTTTACCGTTCTCATCGTAAGTGTAAAATCCTTTTCCGGTATGCTGTCCGAATTGTTTAGCGCGGTAAAGACGCATCAACAGGGTGTTCGGTTTGTATTTTTTGTCACCGTATTCACGGAACATATTTTCCATCAGGGCAACCACTTTCTCAATACCGATTTCGTCGGCAATACGGAACACACCTTTGCGGTATCCCCAACCTTTGGTCAGGATTTTGTCGATATCTTCGATTGAAGCAACGTTTTCCATCAACATCTGGCAACCTTCGTTGAGCATTACCACGAAAAGTCGAAGACTCACGAGGCCGGCGCTTTCATGTACGCTGATGATTTCGTGTTTGATCATTTTGGTGAATACCAAAACTTTCTCATACACTTCATCTGAGGTATAAAGACCTTTTACAATCTCGAGGATGCGGCCTTCCGGTTGTGTAACCAGGAAGTGAAGGCTGATGCAACGCTCTTTGTATTGCAGGTCTTGCGCCAGTTCGGTAACGATTACCGTTGAGGCATTGGTCGCGATGATTGCATCCGGAGCCAATACAGATTCCAGTTTTTCGAACACCTCTTTACGGTAGCGGGTGTTGCGCTCACCGGTGTTGGTATCGTGGCGGGTACACTCGATTACGAAGTCACAATCGCTGAGGTCTTCGTAATTCACAGTACCTTTAATGCGGGTCATGATGGCTTTTTTCTCACCGGCAGTAAGACCCCAGTTTTCGATTTTATCGTCGAGGTTGCGGCCGATTCTGCTGATTGCAGTATCGATTTTATCCTGGGAGAGTTCTACAAACACAACGTCAAGACCTGCCGATGCAGTAATTCCCACGATGTTTTGCCCTTCTCTACCGCAGCCTACCACACCGATTTTGGAAAACATGGTTTTTTTGCGGTCTTTCTGACTCAAACCATAGTTTTCTATTTGATCATAAATAGTTTCAGACATATATTATTAAGTTTATTGGTAAACGGGTAATTAAACTTTATCCCCTACAATGGAGGCCAGTTATTTCTTGCTGTTTTTGATACCGATAGCCTGGTTAGCTGTAATCGCGATCAGACTGTACACATCTTCCGGAGAGCAACCTCTCGACAAGTCATTGATTGGAGCGGCGATACCCTGAAGGATAGGACCTACAGCTTCAGCGTTTGCAAGACGTTGTACCAGTTTGTACGCGATGTTACCAACTTCAAGAGTTGGGAAAACCAAAACATTAGCCTGGCCGGCGATTTCACTGCCCGGAGCTTTGCTTTGACCTACTGATGCGATGATAGCTGCATCAGCCTGAAGTTCACCGTCGATTTTCAATGTCGGATCCAGTTCTTTCGCCAGTTGGGTTGCTTTTACCACTTTGTCCACCATTTCATGTTTCGCACTTCCTTTGGTAGAGAAGCTCAACATCGCGATTTTAGGTTCGAAACCTGCAATAGCACGGGTCGTATGTCCGGTAGAAACAGCGATTTGCGCCAATTCCTCAGCGGTAGGATTCGGGTGAACGGCACAGTCAGCAAATACCATGATTCCGTTGTTTCCCCATTTGTCTTCAGGCATAAACATCAGGAATGCACCTGAAACCACGCTGATACCCGGAAGGGTTTTTACGATCTGGAAGGCAGGACGAAGTACGTTACCTGTCGTATTTTGAGCACCGGCTACTTCACCGTCGGCGTCACCGTTTTTGATCATCAGGCAAGCCAGGTAAAGCGGATCCTGAGCCAGTTTCTGAGCCTGCTCGATGGTCATGCCTTTGCTTTTGCGCAAATCGAACAGCAGGTTGGTGTAAACCTCTTTTTTATCGTTATCGATCGGGTCAACGATGGTTGCTTTTGAAATATCGGAAAGATTATTCTCCTGAGCTAATTTGTTTACTTCCTCCGGATTACCGATAAGAATAATTTCTGCTACTCCGTCCGCCAGGATTTGGTTGGCAGCTTTCAGGGTTCTGATTTCAGTTCCTTCCGGAAGGACAATGCGCTGCTTGTCAGCCTTAGCACGCGCTACAATTTCTTGCATCAAGCTCATGATGGTATATTTATTATGTTGGAAAATTCAATGTGGTTGCAAAAGTACACAATTTTGCAATATTGAGATTGCAAAATCGACTATTTTTTATTCGGATGAATTGTTAAAATGGTGACATTTTGATTATTTTCGGTAATTGGCACACAGGATGATACGAATTGTGTCAGGACTCGGGCTGATTTGATGACAAATAGATACTATTTTTATCGTGATATAGATTATTGCTTATTATTTCATTTCAGGAAAATAAAAGATGCAAGAAGATTTACACAATTCAAAGGCGCAAACGTGTCCAATTTATCAATGAGTATCAGGGCTTCAATCCTGCATAATTTTGAAAAGCTAAAAGATGAAACTTCATAAATGTTTTAACGATTCATGTTGAAGGTAGATGTATTTTCATTCCTGAGTAATGAATATCGATAATTGATTAATATATCTTCGTAATTGGTTTGTCAATCTCCAAACCTAAATAATATATCTCCATAAATGGTTTATCAATATCCAAACCGGATTAATGTATTTTAAAAATCGGTTATGCAATATCGAAACCGGATTAATGTATATTTAAAATAGGTTTGACAATATCCAAACCTGATTAATATATCATGATAATTGGATTGTCATTCTTGAAAGTTGGAGTTGTATTACGATAAATCGTCTTATCAATTTGTTAGCTTTCTTTTTTCATCTTGCTGACAGAAATCTAAATATGGCAAATGGAAATACCTGAAAGGTAAAAGGCTTTACGTATTGCGATATTCAAAGTTACTTTTCGCTTTTCCGGATGAAGAAATTCAATACCTGGATTAGCATAAAGAAAAAGCGCCGGAGAAATTCCCCAACGCTTTCCGGATTTTGATATGATTTGATTGTTTACCGGCTTTCAGTAAAAATAAAATGTCCGGTTATGACTTATTCTCAGACTTCTTGCAGGTAGAGATTTTGAAAGGTACATACAGCGGACACCAACTGATTACACTGGTTAAAACAAACACAGCTGCAATGACCAGTAATACCATAGCTAATGTTCCTTCTATGATTGCAGCTTGCTGCAAAACAACGATTACGACAGCGGCAATCAGTCGGATTACGCGGTCTGTCAGTCCCATATTCTTTTTCATGACTCGGATGATTTGGTTAAACTTTAAACTAGAAACATTTGACTGATTACTTTGGTTCTTAAATTCTTATCTGTCAAAATAGCATTATCTTTGCAGCGGAAATATTTAATCCGTTAATCAATGAAGAAGAAACAGAACGGACGTGTCACAATGGCCGACTACGTCAAAGCGATGAAACGCGCTAACAGGGAGATGGAACTCCAGAATTCAACCGGGTTTAAAGCTGTTACCCGAATCCACAAGTCAAAGAAAGCTTACAACCGAAGAGATGGTAAACGAACTGATTTCGATACCTTCTCTTCTTTTTTTTCAGGAAATTCCTTCCATTTTATTTATAGATAAAAACATTTCTCTGTTTCGTTCCGTTCTTAGTTCATTGATTAACTTTTAAAAGAATACCATGGAAGGAAAGAAAACCTATTTGAAGATCATTGTCATGATTTTTATGATTCTGATCTTTTTGATTCCCGTCGCATTGATTCAAAACCTGATTAAAGAGCGGGTACAGACACAACAGGAGGCAATCAGTGAAGTCTCCTCCAAGTGGGGCAATGAACAGACGATTGCCGGCCCCATTCTCTCTATCCCTTATTATGAGGTGATCACGGATAAGTCCAAAGTCACCCGCAAAATTATTCGCTTCGCCCACTATCTCCCTGATTCATTATATGTAAATGGTACGCTATCTCCCGAGATGCGTTACCGCGGAATTTATCAGGTAGTTGTGTACAATTCCAGACTTGGAATAAGTGGGATTTTTAATTCCATCAATCTGGAACAGCTAAAGACTCCGATGGAAAATATTTTGCTCAATGATGCTTTTCTGGCGCTTGGGATTTCTGACCTGCGGGGAATTGAGGAGCAGATTACCCTGCGGTGGAATAAACAGATGCAGGGATTCAATTCAGGCGTTGGTACAAATGATGTTCTTGCATCGGGTATCAGCACGCATGTCCGATTGTCTGCCGACAGTTTGCGAAATGGTAGCCGGTTTAATCTCAATATAGAATTGAAAGGTTCACAGTCGTTGAAGTTTGTACCGGTCGGGAAGATAACTCAGGTAAAGATTTCTTCGAAATGGAAGACTCCGAGTTTTGACGGCGCTTTTCTGCCCGACAGTCGCCAGGTGAATGCCAAAGGTTTTTCAGCTTACTGGAAAGTCCTGCACCTCAATCGCAACTATCCGCAAAGCTGGACAAACGATTCCTATAAGATAAATGACTCCGCCTTTGGTGTAAGTCTGCTTATCCCGATTGACTATTACCAGAAGGCGGAACGTGCCGTCAAGTATTCGTTTGTGTTAATCACCCTGACCTTTTTATTGCTCTTCTTTGTCGAATTGCTCAACGGGGTGAATGTTCATCCGTTCCAATATCTGTTGATTGGATTGGCTCTTTGTATTTTCTATACCTTATTATTGTCAATATCCGAACATTTGAGTTTTAATGTGTCCTACTGTATTTCGGGAGTTGCCACCATTGGTTTGATTACTTTGTACAGCCGTAGCATATCTGGTATGAAGCAGATTTCCCTTTTGATTATGGGTGTACTGATTATCCTGTACGGATTTATCTTCACCGTGCTGCAACTTGAAGATTACGCCCTGTTGATGGGTAGCATCGGGCTCTTTGTTATTTTGGCAATAGTGATGTATTATTCGAAAAAGATTAACTGGTACGATATAAAGATTATATGATGAAACAAGATGATATTCATCCGGTTGAGGTATTCGCCGGGACAGCCTGGGAGGCCGGGTTATTGAAAAGTATGCTGGAAGATGCCGGTATAGCAGTCTATCTGGTGGATGAAATACGGGGGACTCTAACACCCTGGCACGTGGCTCCCGGAGGTGTGGGAGCTGTAAAGGTTACCGTTTCCAGTGAAGATGAAGTGGAAGCCTGTAAAATCGCCGATGCTTTTCAGGAAAATTTGCAGAACGAAGACTGATTTTTTATATCACAGAGAGCACAGAGTTTTTTCACAGAGAGCCATAGAGGGCGACTATTCTATCTCTGTGGCTCTCCGTGTTTTTCTCCGTGTCTCTCTGTGATATATAAAAGTATAGTCTTGTTTTCAGCTCCATCTACTTCCCGTTTTTGATAATAAGCCACGCTGTTCCGATATTTTCTAACCCTTTGTGAAAATGGGATTGTCTTACTTTGTATCCCTAAAGTAAGACCGAAGATTGTTTCCCATTATGACATTTATTACCCGTAATTCTTTCCGATTTCTCTTTTCGCTGATTGTAATTATTTCTTTTCAAAATTCATTTGCGCAGGATAATCCTGTGATTTCTTCTGATTCGCTTCTTCATCGGATTTCCGCTTTGGAAAAAAGACTGGAGGAAAACAAAAAGCTCTATGTTGGCGGATTTATCCACGTACAGTGGAGTACATCGCCGCAGGCGGGTGTTCAGCGGGTAGGGGAGTTGCCTAACAGCGAATTGAACGAATCTACCTATAATCGGATCGGTGTCCGTCGCGGCCGCATCATCACTTCCTATGAAGACAAGGGTTGCATGGGATTCCTGCAATGTGACCTGACGGAAAAGGGAGTATTGCTGGTGGATGGTTTTATTCATGTGCGGGAGCCGTGGCTGAAGATGTTTTCGTTGAAAGGCGGTCTGTTTAGCGACCCTTTCGGTATAGAAGTGCCTTTTGCCACTTTCAATCTGGAGTCGATCGAGAAAAGCCGCATCATTAAGACTCTTTTCCCGGATGATAAAGATCTCGGTGTGGTGATTACTTTCCAACCGACGGTTAAGAGTAAATTATCGGGACTGAAGCTGGAAACAGGATTCCTGACCGGAAATGGATTGGACAAGGATGCCGATAATCACAAGGACTTAATTGCTCACCTCACCTATGCCGCATCTGCACATAAACTGAATTATAGTCTGGGCTCTTCACTTTACCTCGGTAAAGTGATTAATCATAAAGGCTATTACTCGATGACCGGTAAGCAGTTTGTACTCGCTACTGATACCTCCCGTTTTGCTAATCGGATTTATTATGGATTGGAAGGGCAGGTCAGTCGTACCTGGTTGTTGGGTAAACTTATATTACGAAGTGAGTATGTTTTTGGTGTGCAATCCGGTACTTCTGCAAAATCCCTCTCTCCCGGCATTTGCAACGTGGTGACGGGCGATACTTATCAGCGCCCTTTTGCAGGTGGTTACATTCATCTGGTGCAGGACATCCTGAATACCAAACATACCCTTACCCTTAAATATGACTGGTATGACCCGAATACCCGATTGTGTGGCGATGAGATTGGAACATCCGCTTTCAGTGGAGCGGCGGATGTTGCCTATGCTACGTGGGGATTGGGTTATCTTTTCCGCATGAACGACCACGTGAAGCTGATGGCTTACTACGAACGGGTTATCAATGAAACTACCCATAATCTGACAGGCTATAATCAAGACGTCAAAGACGATGTGCTCACATTGAGGATGCAGTATAAGTTTTGATCTGAAACATTTTCTCAAAATGGGGGCTTTGCCGCAGCAAGAACGCGGATTTCAGCACTTTTAGAGACTTTTTTAAAGAGATCCAGTGTTGTTTGCACCACTTCTCCCCATCTGATAGTTATCGGATTTGGGGAGGTTGGGGACAAGTGGCATTAATACAGCTTCTTAGTACGGTAGCGCAGATAAATTGATCAAGGAGAAATGGTGGGATAGCATCCGGTTGTTTCTCCTTTTTTTATGTTTATCGGCGAGTGATAACATATACCATGATTTCTAATATTCAGGGGGGTGTAGCTTTTTCCTTATCGCTGTCAGGTCTCCGATGCTGACAGGATAGCAGGGTGCAAACACCAGTCCTTTTAATCCACCGTACTGCGATGATTCCCTCACGATCTCAGCGTGTTAGCATCTGTCGCTGTCAGGTAATCTTTCTACTCTCCATTTCCCCCACGGCTCTATGAGAGGCTGTGTGAAAACATTTCATATTTAGCTACCGTCCCTTTCTCTACGAGCGAAAAGAGCGGATGCGCACACAAAAGTCTCGCACTGTAAAGCGGCCTAAAGCGGCTTGATTTGGTGTTTCTTTGAAAGTGTATAAAATTATGTTTTTTTGTTGCGTACGGAAATCTCAGTTCTTACGGTGTTATTCTTTTTATATACTCCAATCTCTTATATGGCAACACTCTTGTGTTTGACAAGGCGAAACCCTTTCGCTTGGTTGGAAATAGATGAAAGTTAGACTATACGCAAAGTACCGCAATAAAATTTAGACAGGCTCTTGTCAGCAGAATTTCTTATATTTGTTTTGAAAAACAACCGAACCATGAAACGAAAAGCCTTAACTCTGTTATTGGTTATTATACCCCTTCTCACTTTTGCCCGGAACGAGATAGACTCCTTATTATATGCACTGGATAAAACGATTGACAATTATCAGATTTATGGACAACGAAAAGAAGATAAACTCAGTCGGCTCAAAGAGTTATTGAAGATTGCACCGAGCGATGAACAGCGTTACAGTATTTGCGGTCAGCTTTATAACGAATACAGTCCCTATACTTCTGACTCAGCTCTAATATATGCCCGAAAGAAGCTGCAAATAGCGGAGAAATTAAATAACAAGCGGAATATTACAGATGCGCGCCTGAATCTGGCAGCCATTATGGGTACTGTCGGAATGTATAAGGAGGCAATCGATATTTTGGGGATGGTTGATATAAAGTCTTCACCGGACCTGAAAGCTTATTATTATCATATCTATCGGACCATCTATGGGTCTATGTCAGATTATGCAGTTTCCAATCAGGAAAAAGTGCGCTATGATATGTTAACCGCCCGGTATCGCGATTCTCTGCTTGTCTCAAACCCTCCAAGATCAAGTACGCACATCATGGTGAACTCAGATCGGCTAATCGTAAACCGAAATTACGATGCCGCATTGAAATTGTTACTTGAATATTTTCCCACTATACCTGTAGAGAATCATGACCGTGCCATCATTGCCTATAGTATTTCGCAGGCTTATCATGGGAAAAAGGAGCGGGAACAGGAGAAGAAATGGTTGACAATTTCCGCTATTTCAGATTTACAGTCAGCCAATAAAGAATATATCTCACTGCGTAGCCTCGCATATCTTCTGTACGAAGATGGTGATATAGATCGGGCCTACAAGTACATGAAACGTTCGCTGGATGATGCTCTCTTTTGCAAAGCAAGATTGAGAACCTACGAAATATCGCAGATGATGCCCATTATCGATAATGCTTATGCTCGGGAGAATCAGGCCCGACAGCGCCAGTTGGTTATTTTCCTGATCAGCATCAGCGTCTTGTCTCTGTTTTTGATTATCGCTATTGTCTCGCTTTACCGGCATATGCAGAATCTGGCAAAGGCCCGAAAAGAGATAAGTGCGGCGAATGACCGGTTGAGTGCATTGAATCAGGAATTGAAAGAAACCAATGAACAACTCAAAAATACCAATATCACGCTTTCGGAGGCCAGCCTGATCAAGGAAGAATATATAGGTCGCTATATGGATCAGTGCTCGGTCTATATTGATAAACTGGACGAATACCGTCGCCAGTTAAACAAAACGGCTACGGCTGGTAGAATGGAAGATTTGATGAAGGCTATAAAGTCAAAGCAATTCATCGAAGATGAGTTGGCCGAGTTTTATTCTAACTTTGACAGTACCTTCCTGCATCTTTTCCCAAATTTCATTGAAGAATTTAATAGTCTATTAGCAGAAGGGGAAAAGATAACTCCAAAACCGGGGGAGCATCTGACGACTGAACTTCGCATTTTTGCATTGATCCGACTAGGTATTACTGACAGTGTGAAAATCTCACACTTTTTGCGTTATTCACTTTCTACCATTTATAATTACCGGACTAAAATCAGAAATAAAGCAGCCGGTCCACGCGATGAATTCGAAAATCAGGTGATGAAGATCGGAACAGGTGAGAAGTCATAGAGCTCATATTCAAATACCAGTCATATTTTTCCTTTATATTTTATCTTTTCCTCAAAATGGCCCCTGGGATTTCATTCTCAAGGGCTTTTTTTATTGCAATTCTACTACAATGTCCTCTTCTTGATTGTTGTATAAGAGTCTGATAACAAGGTTTGTGGTGTTTTGAAGGTCTTGTATTTACTACATTTTGTTTCCAAAGAAATTTATCCGCATTATCCGATTATAATTTTGTGTTGAAGAAACACAACGGTCAAATCAATTGTCTCAGACAAGGATAATTAAAAACAACCGTGAAGCTTATTCTCCTTCTACTACTAATTACAAACCTTTAAATTACAAACTATGAAAAAAGAGTACATCACTTAATGTGAAACAAACTTCACACAAGGGAAATCAACTTTGGGAAATGGTTTCCCAAATCAAATCATCAACGAATGAGTAAATCTAAATCTAACTAATCCCCAAAATAAACGTGTCAACTTTAAATTCTAAAACAATGGTATATCAAAAGAAAGGGCTATGCAGTATAGTAATGCTATGGTGTATGCTGTTAATTTCGACCGGAGCTTTTGCACAGACAGCAAAAACTATTTCCGGAAAAGTGATCGATGGCAAAGGCGAAGCGCTGATTGGAGTCAGTATTCTGGTCAAAGGGACCACAACAGGAACAATCACTAATGTAGATGGGAAGTTTACCCTGTCAGTAGGAGCGGTAAGTAATCCGGTGTTACAGGTCTCTTATGTCGGGTTTATTAAACAGGAGGTTGACGTAAAAGGAACAGCTCCGCTTCGAATAGTCCTGGCAGAAGAATCTAAAAAGATCGATGAGGTAGTCGTTGTTGGTTACGGTAGCCAGCGCAAGAAAGATTTGACCGGTTCTGTTTCTGTTGTGAAGACCGAAGACCTGAAATCATTGCCTGTGCCCAGCGTAAGTGATGCCATGCAGGGACGTGCGGCAGGTGTACAGGTCATTTCATCCGGAACTCCGGGTAGTGATGCGACTTTCCGCATTCGTGGTACAGGTACTATCAATGATAATAACCCGCTGATCGTCATTGACGGACTTCCTGTGTCAGGAGGGCTGAATGAGCTGAATATGGATGATGTAGAGTCGTTACAAGTGTTGAAAGATGCTTCGGCGACCGCTATTTATGGTTCGCAAGGGGCTAATGGAGTTGTCATCGTTACCACTAAACGCGGTAAAAGCGGAAAGGGGCAAGTGAATTTCAATTACTCTTATGGCATCCAGAATGCAACCCATATGGTGAAGATGCTCAATGCATCGCAGTTTGCAACGCTGGAAAATGATATTTTGGGAAATGCGGGTATCACTACTAATCCGGCTTTTGCCGATCCATCCAGTCTGGGCAAAGGTACCGACTGGCTGGGGGCCATGTTCCGTACGGCAGCCATGCAAAATTACTCGATGTCTTATTCAGGAGGCAGTGAAAATACGAACGTATATGTTTCGGGTAACTACCTGGATCAGGATGGTATTGTGATTAATACGGGCTTTAAACGCTATACGCTTCAGATCAACACGGATACAAAAATCTCATCCCGGTTGAAATTTGGAAATAGCCTGACGTTGAACCATGACATTAAACCGAGCGGATCATACAGTATCCGTGATGCGATGTTGGCATTGCCTACTCAGGCAATTACCGACGAAAGTGGTAATTATACCGGACCAGGATCTATACCTATGTATGATGGTGATATTCTCAACCCGATCGGAGCAGCCAAAACGGTACAGAATGTAACCAAAGGTTATAACCTGATGGGGTCGGTGTTTGGTGAACTGGAAATTTTGAAAGGCCTGAAATTCAAATCTACTTTGGGGGTGAAAGCCAACTTCTGGGATTCACGTACCTGGTCTCCTAAATACAGCTGGGGTTCTAAGATTCAGGCCAATTCTTACCTGGGAGAACAATACAATAAAAATATCAACTGGGTGTGGGATAACTACATGACCTATGAAAAATTGATTGAGAAGCACCGCGTATCAGTAATGGCCGGTACCAGTGCCCAGGATAACCGTTACGATTATATGAACGGTTCGATACAAGGCTTCGTGAGTGATAATACCCAACAGTTGAGCAATGGTCTTTTGACACCTACCTTAGGCGGAAGTACAAATGGTAATTCCCTGTTTTCACTGATGGGTAGAGCTACATATGCTTATGCAGACAAATACCTGATCACAGGAACACTGCGCCGGGACGGATCATCCCGTTTTGGTGAAAATAACCGATACGGAACTTTCCCTTCAGCTTCATTGGCATGGCGTGTTTCTCAGGAGGATTTTTTCAAAAGTGTCACCTTTGTTAATGACCTTAAGATCCGTGCCGGTTACGGTATCACCGGTAACCAAAGCATTGGAAACTATTCATTTGCTTCGCAACTGAATATCGTAAAATATAACTTCAATAATACAGCAGTTTCGGCCGTAGTTCCTACGGTTATGCCGAATCCCAACATTCAGTGGGAAGGCCAGAAACAAGCCAATATCGGTTTCGATGCATCGATGTTTAATCAACGGGTAGATTTGACTGTAGATGCTTACCTGAAACAGACCGACAAGATGTTGGTGCCGATGTCAGTTCCTGTTTCTACAGGTTACTCAGACGTCTATGTGCCTTCGATTAATGCCGGTAAAATGGAAAACCGCGGTGTTGAAATTACGGTAAATACCAAAAACCTGACCGGGGCTTTGAAATGGAATACAAACTTCAATATTTCATTCAACCAGAATAAAGTGAAAAGCATCAACGATACCGTACCGATGTCGAGCGGAAGTATTGGTTTGAATCAAAACCTCGCTCTGATAAAGGCCGGTCAACCGATTAACATGTTCTATGGCTTTAAGACCGACGGCATTTTCCAGAATCAGGCTGAGGTAGATAATCACGCTACACAGGTGGTGGGTGGTACTGCTCCCGGTGATATCCGCTTCAAGGATCTCAACAACGATGGCGTGATCAATGATAAAGACCGTACGTATCTCGGTAATCCTAATCCGACTGTCATCTTTGCATTGAACAACAGTTTCTCATACAAAGGATTTGACCTGAGCATTTTCTTACAGGGAGTGGCCGGAAATAGGATTTGTAACGCCAACCGTTTCTGGAGTGAGGCGATGGCGGTTGCTCAAAATCAAACTGTAGAGACATTGAACCGCTGGACCGGAGAGGGAACCAGTAATTCTATGCCGAGAGCTATATTCAATGATCCGAACAAAAACACCCGTCCTTCCGATCGTTTTATCGAAGACGGATCATACCTGAGAATCAAGAATGTGACACTGGGATACAATTTGCCCAAGAACTTAATGGCTAAAGCCTTTATCTCTTCGGCCAGAATCTATCTGTCGGCTCAGAACCTTGTTACATTCACCAACTACAAAGGATTTGATCCCGAAGTGGGAACCAGTGGAATAGACAACAATGTTTACCCTGTTACCCGCACATTTAGCATGGGCGTAAATCTTGGCTTTTAATCTCTAAAAGAAAACAATATGAACTTCAAAAAATATATTTCAGTTGCACTTTTCGCTGCATTACTTTCAGCGTGTAGCAGTGACTTTCTTACTAAAGTGCCCGAAGATTCGATCAACACCTCTAATTTCTTTCAAACAGAGGCGGATGCGATTGCTGCGATCAATGGTGCTTATCAGCCTTTGCAATGGCCTAAACTATACAACATGCGTATGTGGACGACCGACATCATGGCCGGAAACAGTATTGTGGGTGCAGGAGGTGGTACGGATGGTATCGAGACTCAGGATGAAGCAAACTTCATCACTTCAACCGATAATCAGGGTGTGCTGGACTTGTGGCGTGGTCCCTGGCCGGGAATCCTGCGTACCAACATTATTTTGCAGAAGGTTCCGGGTATGAGTATCAGCGAAAACGTGAAAAACAGAGTATTGGGTGAAGCCTATTTCCTGCGGGCCCACTATTACTTTATTCTGGTTCGCTTTTTTGGAGATGTACCGTTGGTACTAACTCCGGTGACTCCGGGTGATGATTTACGTCCTTCCAGAGCGCCGAAAGCGGATGTATATACACAGATTATTTCGGACTTGAATAAAGCTATCGAATTGTTGCCAACGAAGGAAGAGTATTCAACGGCTGATTTGGGGCGTGCAACGAAGGGCGCCGCTGTTGGCACACTGGCTAAAGTGTATCTGACTCTGGGAAACTGGCAGCAAACGGTCGATCTCTGTGATCAGGTCAAGACTTTGGGATACAGTTTGAATGCTAATTATGGCGATAATTTTAATCCTGCTACTGAAAACTCTCAGGAATCGCTTTTTGAAGTACAGCATTCAGGCAAAACTACTTTTGATTTCTGGAGTAACGAAAATCAGGCTTCCTGGTTAAGCACCTTTACCGGACCTCGTGGTTCGAATATGGTGGATGGCGGTTGGGGATGGAATCAGCCGACACAAGAGTTTGTGGACTCCTACGAAACCGGAGATAAACGCAAAGATGTTACCGTATTCTATGAAGGTTGTCCGAAATTCGATGGTCAGGATTATAAAAAAGCCTATTCCCTGACGGGGTATAATCTGCGCAAGTTTGTGGTAACAAAAACAGTTACCGGAGGTGCCTATGACAATAGCCCGTTGAACTTCCCTGTATTGCGTTATGCCGATGTATTGCTGATGAAGGCCGAAGCATTGAATGAACTGGGAAGAACTACTGATGCGCAGTTGGCTTCTACCGATGCAAATGCAACGTTGAATAAAGTGCGTGCGAGAGCCGGTCTGGCTGATGTAGTGGGATTAAGCCAAAATGATCTGCGCAATAAAATTTTGCATGAACGTCGTATGGAACTGGCATTTGAAGGGCAGCGTTGGTTTGACCTTATCCGCGTACAAAACGGACAATACGGCATTGACTTCCTTCATTCTATTGGAAAATCAAACATGAGTTCGAAATTCCTGTTGATGCCTGTTCCGCAGAAAGAACGTGATGCGAACCCCAACCTGACTCAAAACACCGGTTATTAATCATTGTTTAATGCCATTTCAATCGTAATCAAATGAAGAAACAAATTATAAAGCGCATTTTCACGCAAAATGCCGGACGAATCATGTCGAAAGCTGCCTTGTCAGTGGCTTTGTTGGCCGGGGCATTGACCTCATGCAATATGACCGATGAGTTTAAAATTGCATCAGCCGGGCCTCTGTCCATGACTGCCACCAAAAGCAGCATTGTATTGAATCAAAAACAGGATGCACAGGCTGCTGTCGAGTTTGATTGGTCCACCGGAACAAATAACGGAACCGGAGCTTCTATCTCTTACCAGTTGCAGGTGGATAAGAAGGGTAATAATTTTGCCACTCCCATTAAGCTGGATATGGGAAAAGGAATCTATGCCAAAGCCTTTACTGTAGCTGCATTGAATGATTCATTACTGAAACATTGGAATGCCGTTCCGGGAAGTGAGATTCAGCTGGAAGCCCGCGTCATATCTACTATTTACACGACTCCGACAACGTCCGAGACTTCCAATATCGTTGAATTAACGGTAACTCCGTACCAACCGGTTAGCAAAACGTTGTATCTGCTTGGCAGCGCAGCTCCCAACGGCTGGAGTGCAGATAAAGTATCTGTAATGACTCCTTCGGCTTCTGATCCGACTGTCTTTGTTTATCAGGGAGCATTAAGTGTAGGGGATTACAAATTCATCACCTCATTGGGCCAATTCCTTCCTTCTTACAACAAGGGAGCAGATGACGGTCATATTGTTTACCGTACGCTTGATAGTCAGGCTGATGATAAATTTAGTATAACCGAGGCTGCTGTTTACAAAGTGACTGTAAGTTTGCTGGACATGACCATATCTGTAGTAAAATTGGATTTGCCTGCATACAGTGCAATCTATATGGTGGGTAGTGCTGCACCTAACGGATGGGATATTTCAAAAGCGACTCAATTGGTGCAAAATCCGGACAATCTGTTTGAGTTTACCTACAGCGGCGTATTGCAGGCAGGAGAATTCAAGTTTCCGGTAAACCGCAATGCCGATTGGGGACAGGATATGTTTATGCGTACCGATGATACGCACATGTATCTGCACAAAGGCGGCGCTTCTGACGACAAAAAGTGGACAATAGCCAAGAAAGGATATTACACTATCAAATTGAATCTGTTGGATAATACTATTTCCATTAATCGGTTGAAACTCTACATGGTCGGTAGCGCTACTCCGATCGGTTGGGACATCAGTAACGCTGTCGAAATGACGGAAGATGCTACGGATGGCTGTATCTTTACCTACACCGGCCCGATGGTTTCGGGCGAATTCAAATTCCCTGTAAATCGTGATTCCAGTTGGGGGCAGGATATGTATATGCGCACTGACGATACTCATATGTATTTACATAAAGGCGGTTCGTCAGGCGACGATAAATGGAACATTACAACTGCCGGTGATTATGTGATTAAGGCTAATGTAGAAACGCTTTCTATAAGTATTATCAAGCAATAGGTAATTAGTTTGTTTCTCAGGGTTGCTTCGAGTGATGAAGCAACCCTTCACCAAACCCCAAAAACAAATCATGAAGAAAGTAAAACTTCCTATTCTGATTTCTGCAATGATCATGATATTAGCTTCCTGCGGAGAAAAAGATGAGGTATCCAACACGCCTACTGAGGTTCCCACAAATCCGGCGACTCCGACCTTTTATAATTATTCGATTTCAACGGATAAAGCCATCTATAATCCCGGAGATGAGGTAACTTTTACGACAAATACCTCTTTGCCCGTTACTGCAAAGGTCAGATACAAATACCAGAATACAGTAGTTGAGGACATGGCTGTAAGCACTTCTACGTGGAAATGGAAAACTCCGACTACCGATTATAAAGGCTATATTGCTGAGGTATATTCCACTTCCAATGGTACGGAGACGATCTATTCTACCATTGGTGTAGATGTATCTTCCAGTTGGAAAAAATTTCCGCGCTATGGATTCCTGTCCAGGTTCCCCGTTTTAAGTGATGATGCTGTAAACAGCGTGCTCGGTAATTTGAACAGGTATCACATCAACGGACTGCAATTCTACGACTGGCAGAACAAACATCACATGCCGCTGCCGATAGTGAATTCCGCACCGGCAGTCAGTTGGAAGGATATTATCAACCGGGATATCTATCTCAGTACCATCCAGAAATACATCGCAGGAGCACACAGCCGCAACATGAAGGCGATGTTCTACAATCTGGTCTATGGTGCATGGGACAATGCCGAAGCCGATGGAGTTCAGAAGGAGTGGTACGTCTATAATGACAATACCCATACCAACCGGGACTTTCACCCGCTATCTTCACCGTTCCTGAGTAATATTTATTTGTTGGATCCATCCAATACCGGATGGCAACAGTACATAGCGGCTCAAAACCGGATTGTGTATCAGTATCTTGATTTTGACGGATACCATATGGATCAATTGGGCGATCGCGGTACTCGATATAAATATGATGGTACATCATTGAATCTGTCCCAGACCTTTAAGCCGTTTATCAATGCAATCAAAGCAGACGAACCTCAAAAGGATATCGTGATGAACGCAGTGGGTCAATACGGACAGCAGGGCATCGCAGAAGCGCCAACCGATTTTCTTTATACAGAAGTGTGGTCTCCGTTTGACACCTACAATGATCTGGCCAATTTGATTAAGCAGAATAATACGCTGAGCAGCAATACCAAGAATACGGTTCTGGCAGCCTATATGAACTATGATATGGCCAACAATACCGGTTATTTCAATACACCGTCTGTCCTGATGACAGATGCAGTGATCTTCGCTTTTGGCGGTGCACATATTGAGCTGGGTGAGCACATGTTGGGCAAAGAATATTTTCCCAACAGTAATCTGGCCATGAAAGATGACCTGAAGAGCGCAATGATCAACTACTATGATTTTATGACTGCATATCAGAATTTACTGCGGGATGGCGGTACATTCAATAACATAACTCTTTCGTCAACAGATAATAAACTCTCAATAGGGACCTGGCCTGCTGCTGCCAGAAAAGTGGCGGTGTTTGGCAAGAAGGTTGATAATAAACAGGTTATCCACCTGATTAATTTCACCAATTCCAAGACTCAGAATTGGCGGGATAATACGGGTGTTCAGGTATCTCCTACACTCGTCAAGAATGCAACATTGGTACTGACCAGCGATGCCATTGTGAAAAAGATATGGGTAGCTTCTCCTGATATTATTGGCGGAGCTTCCCGAACCGTCAACTTTGCTCAAAACGGAAATAAAGTGAGCTTCATCCTGCCCGAGTTGAAGTACTGGAGTATGGTGGTTGTTGAATATTAAAAACTCTTACGATGAAAAAATACATTACCGGCTATCTGATAGGACTACTCTTGTCGGTTAGCTCTCTTTTAGCACAAAAAATAACGGCGGATCCAGTCATATCTGGCAAATGCCTCTCCTATGAAGCTTCCGGTTCTCAAGCCGTTTTCCACTGCGAGAATAACGTCAATGTGCTGCTGAAAATTTGCAGCCCTGGAATTGTAAAGCTGTGGTATGAACAAGGCAAATTTCAACGCAACAATGAATCGTTTGCCGTGGTCAATGAAAACATTGATAATGCCGGAACTTTGTCCGTTTCAGAACAACCGGGCAGCTATGAAATTTTTACCAGCGAGCTGATTGTTCGCATCAATAAGAATCCTTTTCAAGTGCGTTTCTTTGACAAATATCAAAAGTTGCTGCTTGAAGATTTTCAAGGCAAAGGTTTTGTGAAAGAGACACAGAGACAAGTCAGCTACAAAACGCTTCGCCCCAATGAGCACTTCTTCGGGTTGGGTGAAAAAAGCGGAGGATTAGATCGTCGGGGTAAAACCTTCCGAATGTGGAATAGTGACAAGCCGTGCTACGCCACCGATGAAGATCCGTTGTACAAAAGCATTCCCTTCTTTATGAGTAACTTTGGATACGGGATTTTCTTTGATAATACCTATAAAAGTGTATTCAACTTCGGAGCTTCCTCCAACGAATATTATTCCTTCGAATCCCCCGGTGGAGAGATGGCTTACTATTTCATCTTTGGTCCGTCGTACAAACAAATCATCGAACGCTATACCCAACTGACCGGAAAACCAATCATGCCGCCCGAATGGGCATTTGGTTTTTCCCAGTGCCGGGGCATGTACACTAACGAGAAGCTGGCACGAGAAGTGGCGGGAGAGTTTCGTAAACGTCAAATCCCTTGCGATATTATTTATCAGGATATTGGCTGGACCCAAAACTTACAGGACTTCGAATGGAGAAAAGAGAATTATCAAAATCCGAAGCAAATGGTTTCCGATTTGGCAGCACAGGGTTTCAAGATGATTGTCTCTCAGGATCCGGTGATTTCCCAAAACAATAAAAAACAGTGGCGCGAAGCTGATTCGCTCGGCTATTTTGCCAAAGATATCCGCACCGGAAAAAGTTACGATATGCCCTGGCCGTGGGGCGGAAACTGCGGTGTGGTCGATTTTACCAGACCGGGAGTGGCCGACTGGTGGGGAAGTTATCAACAGAAGGTGTTGAATGACGGTGTTCGTGGTTTCTGGACCGATATGGGTGAACCCGCCTGGAGTAATGAAGAGGACGCTGACCGCCTCAATATGAAACATTATCTCGGGATGCACGACGAAATCCACAACGTTTATGGATTCAACTGGGATAAAGCCGTGACGGAGCAGTTTGAAAAACGCAATCCCAACAAACGGGTATTTCAGATGACCCGCTCATGCTTCGCAGGCATGCAACGTTACACCTTTGCATGGTCAGGCGATTCGGGTGATGGCAATGACGTACTGAATGGCTGGAATAAACTGGCGGCTCAGGTTTCTTTGGCACAATCTGCAGGAATGGGATTGATTCCTTTCTGGACTACCGATATTTCAGGCTATTGTGGCGATATCAAAGACCGTGAAGCTTTCGCGGAATTGTATATCCGATGGATGCAGTTTGGGGTATTCAATCCGCTAAGCCGTGCGCATCATGAAGGAGATTATGCTGCTGAACCCTGGACATTCGGTGCAGATGCCGAGCGTCTTTGCCGAGAAGCCATCAGCCTGAAATACAAGCTGCATCCCTATATCTATACCTATGCCCGCAACGCCTACGATACCGGATTACCGCTGATGCGAGCCCTGTTGCTTGAATACCCTGACGATGTGGAGACCTTTAAACTTGATGGTCAGTTCCTGTTGGGAAAAGAGATTCTGGTGGCACCGGTTGTTGAAAAAGAAGCATCCGAAAAGCAGGTTTATCTGCCACAGGGCGAATGGATCGACTTTAATGATGGAAAAACGGTTCATAGAGGAAAACAGTGGATTACCTACCCGGTAACATTGAGCACGATTCCTATGTTTGTAAAACGGGGCTCCATCATCCCACAAATGCCGGTGCAACAATATATTGGGGAAAAGAAAAACGCTCCGGTTGGGTTCGATATTTATCCGGCTGCAGAAGGTCGTTCAGCCGGTTTTACACTTTATGAAGACGATGGAGAAACCAACGATTATAAGAAAGATATTTGTGTCAGAACCGATGTGAAATGTCAAACGGAAAAGGATGCTTATGTCGTTACTGTACAGAATCGGGATGAGAATCGTTGCGTTGAGCTAAAGCATAACCGGAATTTCGGAGTAAAGATTCGTCTGGAGAAGATACCGGTAAAAGTAGAATTGAATGGAACAAAACTGAAGTTTGTAAGTCCTGAAAAAATGGGCAGAAGCTGGTTTGAATTGTCCGCTACAGCATCAGCGTCGTGGGATAAAGATACCAATACATTCTGGATAAAATGGCAGGATAATGGAGAAAAAGTTGAAATCAGTATCCGTAAATAGAAGTATAAAAACGAAAGATAGAAACAAATGAGACTTCAAAACTTATATGTTGCAGCAATAGCTATTATTTTCACAACAATAGCTCAAGCTCAGAATAACAAGACGGTATTTCAGTCAAAAGCATTCTCTATTTATGAAAATAGGGTAGAGCAGGGGAAGTTTAAATCAGTTGCGACATCTCCGACAGAGCTGACTTCTGACTATCGCAGTCCTGATGCTGACAGGTATAGCCCGACTGTTTCATTCAAATTCAGTATTAATTCCCGGGATAATGAAATGACTCCGGGAAAAGACCACAAGGTAACCCTTCAGCCCGTTAACGGTAGCTGTGTAACTACAGTGCAGTTTGGAAAACAGTACATACAAACCGTTCCGGTAAAAGAGGAGGAGAATCTTCCGGTAAACACGCGCTGGACTATCCGTCTTGATATGCGTGACGTATTGAAGTCTTTCAGGGAAAAGGGATATTACACGCTGTTCAACGGAGAAAAACTGGATCGGTCAGACTTTAAGGGGGTATATGTGGCCGGAAGTGCAGCTCCACTGATGTGGGATTTCAATAACCTTCGAAATCGTACAGAACTGGAACTAAAAGATCCGGATGGGGATGGTATTTATGAGACTACCCTGATCCTGAATAAGAAAAGTGATGAAAAGCAGATGGCTTCTACCTGGTCACTGAAGAAGGATCTGTCCGCTTTTCCCAAATATCAATCAGGTTATACTATCTCCGATGCCTTATACAATCTGGCCTTGGATGAAATGGTTAATGCCGTGGAGCCTGACAGCACTTTCCGTACCGGAAAAGAGTGGGCCGGTGTATGGACGCGTGATATCAGTTACAGCATCATTCTGTCAATGGCACATCTGCAACCGAAAGTAGCGAAATACAGCCTTTTGCGTAAAGTGAAAAATGGGCGGATTATTCAGGATACCGGTACTGGTGGCGCTTATCCGGCTTCGACAGACCGTATCATTTGGGCAGTTGCAGCCTGGGAACTGTACAAGGTGACCGGAGATAAAGAGTGGTTGTCTCATGCATATTCTATTATAAAAAATACGATAGAGGATGACCTGAAAAACGTCTATGATCCTGTAACTGGATTGGTTCGGGGTGAATCATCGTTTCTCGATTGGCGTGAACAGACCTATCCCCGCTGGATGCAGCCTGTCGATATCTATGAGTCGGAAAATCTAGGAACCAATGCTGTCCATTATCAGGCTAATATCATTCTTTCTCAAATGGCTAAATTGATGAATGATGTGGATGCATCAGTCAGATATGCCGGGATTGCATTGAAAATTAAGAAAGGGATCAATTCTTATCTCTGGATGGAAGATAAAGGTTATTACGGTCAATACCTATACGGTCGTAATTTCAAAATCTTGTCGCCGCGTGCAGAAGCATTGGGTGAAGCTCTTTGTGTGTGGTTTGGTATTGCCAATGCTCAACAACGCAAGTCAATCATAGAACGTGTACCGGTAATGGATTATGGTATTCCTTGTATATATCCACAAATCCCGGGTATTCCGCCTTATCATAATAATGCCGTGTGGCCATTTGTCCAGACATATTGGGGACTGGCATCCGCTTCGGAAGGAAACGACGAGGCTGTACTCGAAACGATGGCTGCGGTTTATCGCCCCGCCGCAATGTTTCTGACCAATAAAGAGAATTTCGTCGCATCGACCGGAGACTTTGCCGGGACACAAATCAACTCCAGTAATATGCTCTGGAGTTTATCCGGAAGTATTGCTCTTGTTCATCGAATATTGTTTGGCATCGAATTTAAAACTGATAGTCTGGTATTTCACCCGGTTGTCCCTAAAGCCTTGTCGGGTAAACGATCTTTATCCAATTATAAGTGCCGTAATGCCATTCTTGATATAGAGATGGATGGTTTTGGTAATCAGGTAAAAGAGTTTGAACTTGATGGAAAAGCACTAAAGGTTGCCGCTCTTCCTTATACGTTGACAGGCAGACATTCTATTCGAATTATTTTGGCAAATAATGAGTTTTCAAAATCCGGTATTCATAAGGTCGCAAACTATACGACAGTAGAAACTCCGGTGGCTCGTTATGCTAATGGTCGATTGACATGGAATAAAATCCCGGGTGCCAGATCGTATGCTGTTTTGAAAAACGGCAAACAGGTACTGAATACAGCGAAAACCTCAATACTGGTAACACCAATGGTTTATGCAGAGTATCAGATTATAGCTAATGATGCAAGAAGTGTGGCTTCTTTTGCTTCAGAGCCGGTAGTGATCGCAAACAGTAAATCCAATAAGACCTATGAAGCAGAACTATTTGTTCCAAAAGCTAACTTGGGCTACAAAAACTACCGGGGAGAAGGATATGTCGAAATCAGTAAACAGGCCAATAGAAGCATTACCATACCTGTTGAAGCAGACAAGACAGGTGTATATGCAATCAACTTCCGCTATGCAAACGGCAATGGTCCGGTCAATACTGAAAACAAGTGTGCCATCCGCACATTGAACATTGATGGACGTTTTGCCGGAACCATCGTACTTCCTCAGCGGGGAACCAATGAATGGTCAAACTGGGGATACACAAATTCTGTGCAGGTGGATTTGACAAAAGGCAAACATCAGATTGAAATCTGTTTTGAGTCTCAAAATGAAAATATGAATGTGGAGGTTAACCAGGCGATGTTGGATACTATGTTCGTTTGGCTGATTAAGTGATGTTATATGAGATTCAATTTCAGGGTTGATTATTCAAAGTTCGTGTGTGACTGTAATTCACACGATTAAGTTTATCCTCCCGAAATTGAATTTCATCAAATAAATCTTCCTTTGAGGGAGGAATAGTGCCTACTTTGTGTTGCGATTATAAAGCAGGGCCGATAAGCCCTCAAGAATAAGTTTAACCTTAATAATCAGATTAAATACACACTTATGCGTAAGAAGATTTTTTTATTATCCTTTTTGTTTGCCGGTATTCTTCAATTCATATTTGCCGGAAATGCGGATAAATTGATTGGTAATCAGATCTCCGTCTTTTATCCCAAAAACTACAATCCGGCTAACCATTATCCTTCCATAGCTTTATTGAAAGAGCCGCAGTCTGTAGGAAACATTCCTGCGGACTGGAAATTAAAGCCCCGCTTTTACCTGAAAAATGGAAAATCGGTTGCGACGCTGCCCATTGCAAAAGGTACTAGTCTTTACGGGACAGGTGAAAACACCGGAAGTCTCTTACGTAACGGGAAACAGGTAACTCTCTGGAATACCGATAACTACGAATATAAAAAGGATGGCGGAAAACGTTTGTATCAAAGCCATCCGTGGGTGATGGGGGTAAATGCGGACGGTACAGCTTTCGGAGTGATTGCTGATAATAGCTGGAAGCAGCAGATTGAACTGACAGACAGTATCCGGTTTATTTCCGATGGCCCGGCATTCAGGTTGATTATCATTCAGCGAAACTCTCCGCAGGAGGTACTCAAAGCCTTAGCCGGTCTGGTAGGAAAAATGGAGATGCCGCCACTTTGGGCATTGGGATATCAGCAATGTCGGTACTCCTATGTGCCGGATACCCGCATTAAGAGCCTCGCCGATACCTTCCGCCTGAAAAAACTGCCCTGTGATGTGATCTGGATGGATATTGACTATATGGACAGCTTCAAAATATTTACTTTCGACAAGAATAAGATACCCAATCCCAAAGCGGTCAATGACTATCTGCACCAAAAAGGTTTCAAATCCGTATGGATGATTGACCCGGGCGTAAAGGCTGAAAAAGGATATTTTGTCTATGATTCGGGAAGCAAAGGTAATCATTGGGTGCAAAATAAAGATGGAAAGGAATATAACGGTAAAGTATGGCCGGGCAAATGTGCCTTTCCTGATTTTACCCGTCCGGAAACAAGAGCGTGGTGGGGTGACCTTTACAAAGATTTTATGGCTCAGGGTGTGGATGGTGTGTGGAATGATATGAACGAACCGTCCGTTTTTGACGGACCTGATGGTACCATGCCGGAAGACAATCATCATCGCGGGGGAGGGGAACTTCCAGCCGGTTCTCATTTGCGTTATCACAACGTGTATGGCACTTTGATGGTAAAAGCTTCCCGCGAAGGGATCCTGAAAGCTAATCCGGATAAACGTCCGTTTATCTTGTCCCGTTCCGGATTTTTGGGTAGTCACCGTTACGGTGCTACCTGGACGGGGGATAATTCAGCCACTGAAGGATATATGAAAGAGTCCACACCGTTGTCTCTCAATCTGGGTCTGTCCGGTCAGCCTTTCAGCGGTCCCGATATGGGCGGTTTTACCGGAAATACCACACCCGATTTGTTTGCGAAATGGATTGCTATGGGAGCCTATTTTCCATTTATGCGCGGACATGCCAGTAATGATGCCAACAATAAAGAACCGTGGGCATTCGGTCCTGAAGTTGAGCAGGTCTCCCGTACCGCTTTGCAAAGACGTTATCGGTTGTTACCCTACCTTTATACTCAATTCCGCGAAGCTTCAGTGTCCGGTATTCCGGTGATGCAACCGGTCTTTTTTGCAGACCCCAAAGATACAACACTGCGAAAGGAAGATCGTGCTTATATGGTGGGCAGCCAATTGCTGATTGTTCCGAAGTGGGCTGCACAGCCGGCATTGCCGAAAGGAATCTGGCGGTCATTTATTCCGGAAAATGAAGTGGCGGATAATTACCAGGCAGATATGAAGGTAAAAGGTGGCGCGATTATACCATTGGGTAAAATCATTGAGAATACTACTCAATATAAAACCGATTCATTGACATTGGTAGTTGCATTGGATAAAAACGGGCAAGCTAAAGGAGTGCTTTATGAAGATGCCGGTGATGGATTCGGTTATCAAAAAGGGGAGTACCTGATTTCTCAGTTTGCAGCTAAACAGGTGGGGAATGTTGTCAATGTTACCATAACTCCCCAATCCGGAAATATGAAACAGGTTCGTCATCACTACAAAGTAAGATTGCTGACTGCAAATGGAGAATATACCTCGGACTGGAATGCCAAGCCGGTTATTCGTGTCGTAACCTCCAAGCGAAATAAGAAATAAAGTTGAAGGAATTCAGCTTTGATAAATGGTTTTTGATGGTTTTGTGTGAAAATGAAACAGCCCCTGCGTGATGCCGGGGCTGTATTATATAACTGCTTTTCTATTCAGGCTTGAATGTTTTATTGGTCCAATAATTTCTTTACCAGTTCCGGTATTTCCGAAGGTTTGCGGGCCACAGGAACGCCAACACTTTCAAAAGCAGCTATTTTTTCTTCTGCTGTACCCGTACCGCTGGAGATGATGGCACCGGCATGACCCATCCGTTTGCCCGGAGGAGCGGTCTGTCCGGCTATAAAGGCCACTACCGGTTTGGTGATTTTTTCTTTGATGTATTGTGCTGCCCGTTCTTCCGCATCACCACCGATTTCACCGATTAATACGATCGCTTCGGTTTCGGGGTCGTCTTCAAACATTTGCAACAACTCCTGATAATAGAGCCCGGCTACCGGGTCGCCACCAATACCCACACAGGTGCTTTGCCCCAGTCCGTTTGTGGTCAGTTGGTTTACCATTTCGTAAGTGAGCGTGCCGCTACGACTCATCAGCCCGATTTTACCTTTCAGGAAAATATTCCCCGGCAGGATACCGACCAGTGATTCGTCCGGAGAAATCAATCCCGGGCAGTTAGGGCCAATCAGTTTGGCGCCCATTTTCTTAAGATACGGAGTTACCTTTACCATATCCAGCGTAGGGACACCTTCCGAAATGGCGATAACCAGCTCAATACCGGCTTCTGCCGCTTCCAGTATGGCATCGGCAGCCAATGGGGCAGGGACAAAGATGATGGAGGTATTGGCTCCGGTGGCTTTGACCGCTTCTTCTACAGTGTCAAATACGGGGATGTCATGAATCGTCTGACCTCCTTTTCCCGGAGTAACACCACCGACGATGTTTGTTCCGTATTCTTTCATTTTCCAGGAGTGGAAACTGCCGTCGCGGCCTGTGATGCCCTGTACAATCAGTTTGGTATTTTTATTGACAAGAATGCTCATATCAATGAATATTTAAAAGTAAGGTAAATGGATTAATTAATCAGGCTGATGGCTTTTTTTGCCGCGTCACTCATCGTTTCCACAACGGTCAGGTTGGAATCTTTCAGAATTTCCAGACCCTCTTTAGCATTGGTTCCCGACAAGCGGACGACTATAGGAATTGAGGTCTTTATTTGTTCCAATGCCACCAGCAGGCCTTTGGCTACATCATCGCAACGGGTGATTCCCCCGAAGATGTTTATCATCACCACTTTCACGTTTTTATCCGAAAGCAGCAGGTTCATAGCCTCGATTACCTTTTGCGGATTGGAGCTGCCACCAATGTCAAGGAAGTTGGCCGGAGAGCCACCAAATAGTTTAATCATATCCATGGTTGCCATAGCCAGTCCTGCCCCGTTTACCATACAGCCGATTGTACCGTCGAGGCGGATGTAGCTGAGCCCTTTTTCCTTGGCCTGAATCTCTTTCAATTCGTCTTCGGTCGGTTCGTTGAGGGCATAAATATCTTTTTGGCGGTAAAGCGCATTGTCATCAAAGGTCATTTTTCCGTCAATGGCATATAGCTGGTCTTTATCGGTGATCACCAGAGGATTTACCTCCACGAGATTTGCGTCAGTCTCTATAAATATCCGGTAAAGTTTTTGGAGAATGGGTGTGGCCTGTTTGACCAACGCGAAATCATCAAAAAGGGCGAAAGCAATCTTCCGAGCCATGAAAGGTGTCATGCCTAAATCCGGGTCGATGGGGTATTTGAGAATGGCTTCCGGATTGGTTTTAGCGACCTCTTCGATTTCCATGCCACCCTCTTTACTGGCCATTACCAATACCGATTTGGAAATCCGGTCAATGGTAAGCCCGACGTAGAATTCGGATTTAATCTCTACCCCATCGGCTACAATGACCTTTTCAACAGTGTAGTCTTTGATGTTCATGCCGAGAATATTACGGGCGGCATCCTGTGCTTTTTCGAGAGAAGTGGCAAATTTTACCCCGCCTGCTTTACCCCGCCCACCTGTCAAGACCTGAGCCTTGACCATAACCGGGAGTCCTATTTTCTCGACGGCGGCTGTTACTTCCGCTTCATTGTAGCACAGCACCCAGTCAGTGACCGGGATTCCGTAACGGGCAAAAATTTCCCGGGCTTGATACTCGTGAATCTTCATATCCTATAAGGTTAAATAAATGAGCAATGTTTATACGGTTTTATCACGCATTGTTTTTAAACGTTTTAAATAACGGGGTTGTTTTGTGGCAGAATATGTTTTACAAAACAAATTTTCGTTTCCGGATATGCTGTGAGAGGCCAGTGCCCGTATTACAGTGAAATGGTTACCTTTGTACTTCAAAATAATAACCGATATGGCTCAAATACTGTTTTTCCTGATAATCATTTTTGTTATTGCTGATTTTGCACTGGAACAAACGCTTTCCATTCTGAACCGAAAAATGCTCTCTCCTATCATTCCCGAAAAGCTAAAAGGAATATACGAGGAGGAGAAGTATGCCAAACAGCAAAACTATACGTTGACCAATAGCCGCTTTTCGGATTATACCCGACTGTTTACACTCGCGATTGAACTGGCTATGCTGTTGCTGGGTGGTTTTGCCTGGGTGGATGAATGGGTGAGAAGCTTTCCCCAAAATGAAATAGTGGTGTCGTTATCCTTTTTCGCCGTATTATATATAGGTAATGAAATACTGACTTTGCCATTTGCTATTTATAATACATTTTGGATTGAGGAGAAATTCGGGTTCAATAAAACCACTCCGAAGACTTTTGTGCTGGATTTGATTAAATCGCTGGTTTTGAGTGTTGTATTGATGGGTGGGGTATTGTGGTTAGTATTGTGGCTGTATCAAAAACTGGGAGATAGTTTCTGGTTGGCTACCTGGGGCGCATTGTCCCTGTTTTCGTTGGTCATGCTGCTGTTTTATTCCGAATGGATAGTTCCTTTGTTCAATAAGCAAAAACCATTGGAAGAGGGAGAGCTTCGCACGGCCATTGAGTCATTTTGCGGGAAAGCCGGATTTAGCCTGAAAAATATTTTCGTGATAGACGGCTCTAAACGCAGCACCAAGGCAAATGCCTATTTTACCGGTTTTGGCAAGAAGAAACGGGTGGTGTTGTTTGATACGTTGATAGAGCAACTCAATACCGAAGAGGTTGTGGCTGTTTTAGCGCACGAAGTCGGACACTACAAGCGCAAACATGTGGTTTCGTCGTTGATTATCTCTTTTGTGCAGTCGTTTGTCTTGCTTTATCTGTTGTCCATTTTCCTGAAATATCCTGTTTCTGCTGAAATATTAGGTGTGGCACAACCTTCGTTTCATATCGGTGTAGTGGTGTTTGGCTTACTTTACCAACCGGTTTCAACTGTATTGGGATTGGTGATGAATCTGTTTTCCCGTCGTAATGAATATCAGGCAGATGCTTTTGCAGGCAATTACGGATTGGGTGACGCTCTGGTAAGCGGATTGAAGAAAATTTCGGTGCATGCCCTGAGTAATCTTAATCCTCATCCGGCGTATGTTTTTGTGCACTATTCGCACCCAACACTTTTGCAAAGGATGGAGAAAATAAGAGA
This sequence comes from Parabacteroides sp. FAFU027, assembly GCF_022808675.1. Classification (NCBI taxonomy): domain Bacteria; kingdom Pseudomonadati; phylum Bacteroidota; class Bacteroidia; order Bacteroidales; family Tannerellaceae; genus Parabacteroides; species Parabacteroides sp. FAFU027. Next base: position 55,816 of record NZ_JAKZKV010000003.1, on the reverse strand, counting down.
CCTCACCCCGGCCCTCCCCAAAGGGAAGGGAGACGAGATGCTTATACTTTCGAAATGATTCAATCTAAATACATTCTAATAGCCCTTCTTGGGAGGTTTTTATGAAAACAGAAATAATAACCATAGGAGACGAACTGTTGATAGGACAGGTCGTCGATACGAACTCTGCATGGATGGCTAAGGAGCTGAATAAAATTGGCTTTGACGTGTTTCGTATTACTACGATTGGCGATGAGCGGGAAGAATTGCTCGAAGCCTTTGAAGCAGCATTAAGCCGTGTAGATGCTGTCCTCGTTACCGGAGGCATTGGCCCGACCAATGATGACATCACAAAAAAGACATTATGTGAATTTTTCAAGACCGAACTGGTTTTCAATGAATCGGTTTTGAGAAATATCGAGGAGATGTTTGCTCACCGGAATATGTCAATCAACGAACTAACCCGTGGACAGGCGAATGTGCCAAAGGATTGCATCGTGATTCCCAATACGGCAGGAACGGCTCCTATTACCTGGTTTGAACGGGGTGGAAAAGTGCTGGTTTCGATGCCTGGCGTTCCGTTTGAGATGAAAACGGTAATGACCAACGAGGTTCTTCCCCGCTTGCAAGCTAAATACGCGAAAGATATTCATATTCTCCACCGGACCTATTCGGTAAAGAATTATTCCGAGTCAGGGCTGGCTATGCACATTGCAGAGTGGGAGAGTGCTTTGCCTGATTTTTTCAGGTTGGCTTATTTGCCGGCTCCCGGAATTGTCCGTCTTCGTCTGACCGGACGGTCTGAAGATTGGGATACCCTTGTAGCTGCCGCAGATGAAGCTGAGGTTTGGTTGAAGGAATTGTTGGGAGAGAGTATCTTCGAATCTTCCGATGCTCCCATCGGTGAATTTATCGGTGCATTGTTGAAAAAACAGGGGCTGACTTTTGCATCCGCTGAAAGTTGCACCGGAGGTTACATTGCGCATCTGATTACGGCTGTTGCCGGTAGTTCAGCCTATTATAAAGGTGGAGTTGTGGCTTATGCCAATGAGGTAAAGCAAAACGTGTTAGGTGTCTCTGAATCGGATTTAATTGAACATGGCGCAGTAAGCGAGCAGGTGGTCCGTCAAATGGTGGAAGGTGTTGCCCGGATAACGGGAGCCGATGTGGCGGTAGCGACTACCGGAGTGGCAGGTCCGGATGGCGGTACACCGGAGAAACCTGTCGGTACGGTTTGGATTGCTGCAAAAGTCGGAGATAAAATTCGTGCGGAGCGTTTTCGTTTCGGAGCGCAACGAGAGGCAAATATTCAACGTTCTGCCAATGCTGCGCTGTTTATGGCTGCAGAAATGATTCAGAAGCGAAAATAAAGATTTGAACAGTATTTGCACTTTTGTTGGGTAATCTGTTGATTTTTAGTGGTGAGATTTTCTTTTTGCTCTTTTGGGGTTCTTCTAAATAAGAGAAAAAAGTACGTGGATATTTGTGTAGTTCGGAAGAAATGATTTACTTTGCGGACTGTTTGAGAAAATAGGAGAAAATAATAATAAAACACAAGATAGCAATGTCGAAGATTTGTCAAATTACCGGAAAAAAAGCGATGGTTGGCAACAACGTATCACACTCTAAAAGAAGAACAAAAAGAGTGTTCAATGTCAACTTGTTCAAGAAAAAGTTCTATTGGGTAGAGCAGGAAGAATGGATTACCTTGACCCTTTCAGCTGCAGGATTGAGAACCATCAATAAAGTTGGTTTGGATGCTGCAATTAAAAAAGCAATCAGCGGTGGTCATTTAAACGAAATTCGTATTTTAGGATAAGGGAGAGCATAAAAAATGGCAAAAAAAGCAAAAGGCAACAGAATCCAGGTTATCCTGGAGTGCACCGAACACAAAACTAGTGGCATGCCGGGTACATCTCGTTACGTAACCACTAAAAACAGAAAAAACACTACTGAGCGTTTGGAGTTGAAAAAATACAACCCAATCCTGAAAAAAGTGACAGTTCATAAAGAAATTAAATAAGCTAGACCATGGCAAAGAAGACCGTAGCATCATTACAAACAGGTGAAGGCCGTACTTATTCTAAAGTAATCAAAATGGTGAAATCACCAAAAACAGGCGCCTACACTTTCCAGGAAGAAATGGTTCCTAACGAAAAAGTAAAAGAATTTTTCGCGAAATAATTCTGAACACCATATACATGAAAAGCTTCTCATTACGGGAAGCTTTTTTTGTATTGCTATTTTGATTACTTTTGTTGCTGATAAACAGTATTTTGAATTAACATCATGGGAATATTTAACTTTTTCTCCAAAGAGAAGAAAGAAACCCTCGATAAGGGATTGGAAAAAACTAAAACCAGTGTTTTTTCTAAACTTTCAAGGGTTCTTGTCGGGAAATCAACCGTTGACGAAGATGTGCTTGATGAACTCGAAGAGATTCTGATTACCTCCGATGTAGGCGTTGAGACAACGCTGAAAATCATCAACCGGATTGAGAAACGTGTCGCTACGGATAAATATGTTGGACAGTCAGAGCTGAATGCGATTCTCCGAGATGAAATCGGGGCGTTGCTGACCGAGACCAATGCCGAAGATGTTGAGGAATTTACTGTACCAGCCGGAAGAAAGCCTTACGTAATCATGGTAGTGGGCGTTAACGGTGTGGGGAAAACTACGACTATCGGTAAACTCGCATACCAATTCAAGAAAAACGGATATTCGGTTGTGCTTGGTGCGGCTGATACTTTCCGTGCGGCAGCTGTGGAGCAGTTGGTGATTTGGGGAGAGCGAGTCGGTGTACCGGTGGTTAAGCAGAAGATGGGCTCTGACCCGGCTTCTGTGGCTTATGATACCCTGAGTTCTGCCAAAGCCGGTAATGCTGATGTCGTGATTATTGACACTGCGGGTCGTTTGCATAACAAAGTTGGCCTGATGAATGAACTATCCAAGATTAAAAACGTTATGAACAAAGTCGTTGAGGGAGCTCCCGATGAGATTTTGTTGGTATTGGACGGTTCCACCGGACAGAATGCTTTCGAGCAGGCTAAACAATTTACAGCAGCTACCGAGGTAAATGCCCTGGCAATTACGAAATTGGACGGCACTGCAAAAGGTGGTGTTGTTATTGGAATTTCAGACCAGTTCAAGACTCCGGTGAAATACATTGGACTTGGAGAGGGAATGGAAGATTTGCAGGTTTTTCGCAGAAAAGAATTTGTGGATTCCCTTTTTGGAGAATAACGACCTCCTTATCACTCGAATGGAGAGGGTGAAAAGTAATATTTCGATTGTGAAATTTGGACTGAAACTATATAGCAGATAAGATTTGACAGGGCTTTCTCGCAACTCTTCCTTTGAGGAGTAAGGGGAGCTCTTTTTTTATTTATGAAAAAGAACAAAGTTGATATTATTACCTTAGGCTGTTCCAAGAATCTGGTGGACAGCGAACAACTGATGCGCCAGTTTACGGCTAATGGCTATCAGGTAGAGCACGATTCGGAGAATCCGAACGGAGAGATTGTTGTTATTAATACCTGCGGATTTATCGGGGATGCTAAAGAGGAGTCTATTGATATGATTCTCCAGTTTGTGCAGGCTAAGAAAAAGCGTAAAATTGGTAAGTTGTATGTAATGGGTTGCCTTTCTGAGCGATATGTTTCAGAATTACGTGAAGAGATTCCGGAAGTGGATAAATTTTACGGAAAATTCAACTGGAAGGAGTTGCTTGGTGATTTGGGTAAGTCTTATGACCAGAATCTGGCATTGGAGCGTACTCTCACCACGCCGCAACACTATGCTTACCTGAAAATTGGTGAAGGATGTAACCGTACCTGTGCATATTGTGCTATACCTATTATTACCGGAAAATACCAATCGCGTCCGATGGATGAGATTGTAGAGGAGGTAAAAGGCCTGGTCGCAAAAGGCGTGAAGGAGTTTCAGGTAATAGCGCAGGATTTGACTTTTTACGGACTTGATTTATATAAGGAAAATAAGCTTGCCGAACTGATTGAACGCATATCAGATGTTCCGGGAGTAGAGTGGATTCGCCTGCATTACGCTTATCCGGCGCATTTCCCGATGGATTTGCTGCGTGTGATGCGTGAGCGTGATAATGTCTGCAAATATTTGGATATTGCGTTGCAACACATCAGTGACTCTGTTCTGAGCCGTATGCGTCGTAATGTGACCAAGGGGCAAACTTACGAGTTGCTTCGTGCGATGCGTCGTGAAATTCCCGGTATTCATTTGAGAACCACTTTGTTGGTGGGATTTCCGGGAGAGACGGAGCAAGACTTTGCAGAGCTGTTGGAGTTTGTACGGGAGATGCGTTTTGAGCGTTTGGGTGCATTCCCTTATTCGGAAGAAGAGGGTACTACCGCGGCGAAAGAATTTACTGACGATATTCCATTCGAAGTCAAACAGGCGCGTATGGATGAACTGATGACCGTACAAGAGCGTATTGCCGGGGAAATCAGCCAGGCTAAAATCGGACAGACATTGCGTGTGATTATCGACCGTGAAGAAGAGGATTTCTACGTGGGTCGCACTGAATTCGACTCACCAGAAGTTGACCCTGAGGTTTTAGTATCCAAAGATAAACCGTTGCAAATCGGGGAGCTGTATCCGGTATTGATTGAAAATGCCGATGTGTTTGATTTGTACGGTATTGTAAAATGATAAGTTTAAAATACACGATATGAAAACTTTAATCAAAAATGCAACCATCATCAATGAAGGAATCCGTTTTGTCGGTTCCGTATTGGTGGAAAACGATATAATTTCAGCTATTTATAAAGGAGAAATTCCGGCTGATGCAGAAGTAGCTAATGCAACTATCATTGATGCTACAGGTAAATGGTTAATTCCGGGAGTAATTGACGACCAGGTGCATTTCCGTGAGCCGGGGCTGACACAGAAAGGTGATTTGACCACAGAGTCACGTGCTGCTGTAGCCGGAGGTGTTACCTCTTTTATGGATATGCCTAATACTAAGCCGCAAACGACTACTATCGAAGCGTTGAATGTAAAGTTTGACCGCGCGGCAGAGGTTTCGGTAGCGAACTACTCCTTTTATATAGGAGCGACCAATGATAACCTTGACGAGGTGAAAAAGGCTGACCCGAAAAGAACCTGTGGGGTAAAGGTATTCATGGGTTCTTCTACCGGAAATATGCTGGTGGATAATAGAGATGCGCTGACCCGAATTTTCTCTGAGGTGGAAATGCTGATTGCCACCCATTGTGAGAAAGAGGAGGTCATCCAGGCGAATATTGCTAAATACAAAGCGCTTTACGGTGAAGATTTACCGGTAAAATACCACCCTCTGATTCGAGATGAAGAGGCTTGTTACCGTTCGTCATCCGAAGCTGTGGAATTGGCTGCAAAATGCGGAACCCGTCTCCACGTTCTTCATTTATCTACCGGCAAGGAGATGGCTTTGTTTGAAAACAAACCGCTTGCAGAAAAGAAGATTACCGGCGAGGTGTGTGTGCATCACCTATGGTTTAACGATTGCGATTACGAAAAATACGGTAACCGCATTAAGTGGAACCCGTCTATCAAGAGCAATTTCGATAAAGAGGCTCTGATTCAGGCTCTGAGAAATGGTCGCCTGGACGTAGTGGCTACCGACCACGCACCGCATTTACCCGCTGAAAAAGAGGGCTCATGCTTCAAGGCTGCATCAGGTGGTCCATTAGTGCAACACTCGTTAGTCGCTATGCTGGAATTGGCAGCACAAGGCGAGTTTACAACAGAATTAGTGATTGAGAAGATGTGTCATGCACCGGCTATATTATATAAGGTGGAAAAACGTGGATTTATCCGTGAAGGCTACTTTGCCGATTTGGTACTGGTCAATCCGGATAGCGAATGGACCGTTTCTCCGTCCAATATATTATACAAATGTGGCTGGTCTCCTTTTGAAGGAACAGCCTTCAAAGCTAAGGTTGAAAAGACATTTGTCAATGGCATTATCGCTTATGAAAACGGTCAAATCAACGAAAACTGCCGTGGCCGGGAATTGAGATTTGCATAAAGGTTTTGAGTCGATAAATTGAAGATGCCGTTTCACTCTATTGAATGAGGAAACGGCATTTTTTATGTGAATAGAGCTGAAAAACGAGGTTGTTATTTAGGGCGAATCTTGATAGTGGTCTGTTTTTGAGCGAAAAAGCCATTTTATGAAGGAAATCAGGCAGGTTGCTTAAAAAATATTCTCTCACTTAAGGCGCTGTAAATAAGGTTTTAAAAGTTGTGTTCTGCACACTTTTGGTTTGGTGTGTGCAAAAAAACTGGCCGTTTAACACTTCGGAGAGCAAAAACCCTTAATTTTGCATCGCTTTTTTTGAACAATTCAACAAGCTGTATTAGGTGTGTCGTTTGATATACATAATACTAAACTCAGACAAGGTATGATTAAAAAGATTTTGGTAGCTAACAGAGGCGAGATTGCCATTCGTGTAATGCGCTCCTGTAAAGAGATGGGAATTAAAACAGTTGCTGTTTATTCCGAAGCCGACCGTACATCGCGTCACGTATTTTATGCTGATGAGGCATGCTGTATCGGTCCAGCTCCTTCCAAAGAAAGTTATCTGGTGATTGACCGAATCATCGAAGCGGCAAAACGTTTCGGTGCAGATGCCATTCACCCCGGATATGGATTCCTTTCAGAAAGTGCAGAATTTGTTCGCCGTTGCGAAGCTGAAAATATCATTTTCATTGGTCCAAGCGCCGAGGCGATGATTAAGATGGGGGATAAGATTTCTGCCCGTCAGACTATGATTGAAGCAGGAGTGCCTGTTGTTCCCGGAACCCAGGAGAACATGGAAAACCTCGAACAGGTGAAATCCGTTATCGCTTCCATCGGTCTTCCCGTAATGTTGAAAGCATCTGCCGGAGGTGGCGGTAAAGGGATGCGTCTGATTCGCCAGGAGAGCGAAATCGAAAACGCATTCAACACTGCAAAATCCGAAGCGATGTCTTCATTCGGCGACGAAACCGTTTATATCGAAAAATACATTGAATCGCCACACCACATCGAATTCCAGATTCTGGGCGATAAACACGGCAACATTATCCACCTGTGTGAGCGTGAATGCTCGGTACAGCGCCGTCACCAGAAAATCGTAGAGGAGAGTCCGTCTCCATTGATGACCGACGCACTTCGCAAAGAGATGGGTGAAAAAGCCGTTGCCGCTGCTGCAGCAGTGAACTATGTTGGTGCAGGAACCATCGAATTCCTGGTGGATGACAACCATAATTATTACTTCCTTGAAATGAATACCCGTTTGCAGGTAGAGCACCCGATTACCGAAGAGGTGTTGGGCATTGACCTGGTGAAAGAACAGATTCACGTGGCAAACGGAGCTCCCCTCAGACTAAAACAATCGGATGTGGTACAACGCGGTCACGCTATCGAGTGCCGTATCTGTGCCGAAGATTCGGAAAATAACTTCATGCCATGTCCGGGTGTCATCAAACAGTTGACTGACCCGCTGGGTATCGGTACCCGTGTGGACAGCTACGTGTATGAAGGCTATGAAATCCCGATGCACTACGACCCGATGATTGGTAAGCTGATTGTTTGGGCGGTGACCCGTGAGTACGCCATCGAGCGTATGCGCCGTACTTTGTTTGAATACAAGATTACCGGTATCAAGACCAACATCAGCTACCTGCGTAAAATCATGGATACGCCTGATTTTGTACAGGGCAATTACAATACGCACTTCATCGAGAAAAACAGCGAAACCCTGCTGAAGACCCAATATGAGGTTTCAAAGGATGAAGATGAAGATGTGGCAATTATTGCCGCTTATATGGATTACCTTGTTAATCTGGAAGAGAATGCACCCAAAACTGCCGACAACTTGCCAATTAGTCGCTGGAGGGAGTTTGGTAAACGTAACGGAATGGTTCGCATTTAAGCCGACCTTTCCCTCAATTATTTTTCAACGATAAAAGCATTTAAGATTATGGAAATACATATCGGAGACAGAATTGCCAACGTCGAACTCGTTAGCAAAGACGACAATAAAGTGGTCATCAAAATCGACGAGAAGACTTACGAACTCGATGTCGTGATGGCTGAAAACGGAATCTGCTCTATTTTGCATGATGGCAAATCGTTTACAGCCGAATTGAAACGTGCCGAGAATGGCAAGAAATATACCGTAAATACGGCTTTCAACACCTTTCCTGTAGAGATTGTGGATACTCAGGCCAAATACCTCCGCAACCGCCGCAAAGACGAAACGGACGAGTCTCAGGACCGCATCTACTCGCCTATGCCCGGTAAAGTGGTGAAAATCCTGGTGGATAAAGGCACCGAGGTAGAAGCCGGCCAGCCTGTTATCGTGATTGAAGCGATGAAGATGCAGAGCGAGTACAAGGTGAAGAAAACCTGTACCATCAAGGATATTCTCGTGAAAGAGGGCGACGCAATCAACAGCGACCAGACCCTGATTACGCTGAACTAATTTACCCCGGCAATTATTATTTGACAACAACTAAAGCAAAAAACAATGAGTAAGATTGCTCAAATTCATAATAAATTCATTGAGAAAAACCGCGTAGCCGAATTGGGCGGCGGATCAGATAAAATCGTTAAACAACACCAGTCGGGTAAACTGACGGCTCGCGAACGCATCGACGTGTTGCTTGATAAAGGCACTTTCGTGGAGCTGGATAAGTTTGTGGTGCACAAGTGTACCAACTTTGGCATGGACAAAACCAAAATCCCCGGAGACGGTATCGTATCGGGTTATGGAAAAGTGGATGGACGTCTGGTGTACGTTTACGCGTATGACTTTACCGTGTTTGGCGGTTCGTTGAGCCGTACCAATGCTGATAAAATCGTGAAGCTTCAGAAGATGGCGCTTAAGATGGGTGCTCCCGTTATCGCGTTGAACGACTCGGGTGGTGCGCGTATCCAGGAAGGTGTTTCCAGCCTTGCCGGATATGGCGATATCTTCTTCCAGAATACTATTGCATCGGGGGTAATTCCTCAGCTTTCCGTGATTCTTGGCCCATGTGCCGGTGGTGCGTGTTATTCACCTGCATTGACCGACTTTATCTTTATGGTGAAGGAGAAAAGCCACATGTTTGTGACTGGTCCCGATGTCGTGAAGACTGTGACCCACGAAGATGTAAGCAAAGAAGAGCTTGGTGGCGCTGTTACCCACAGCACGAAGAGCGGTGTGGCTCACTTTATGGGCAATACTGAAGAAGAAACGCTGATGATGGTGCGTGAATTGTTGAGCTTCCTGCCTTCCAATAATATGGAAGATGCGCCGGTAGAGCCAACGATGGACGACGTTACCCGCGAAGATGTCAGCCTGAACGACATCGTTCCTGCTGACCCGAACAAACCTTACGACATCAAAGAACTGATTGAAGCAGTTGTTGACGATAAATATTTCTTCGAAGTGATGCCGGGTTTCGCACAGAATATCGTGGTAGGTTTTGCCCGCATGGGTGGAAAGACTGTCGGTATCGTGGCTAACCAGCCTGCATTCTATGCCGGAGTTCTTGATATCGACGCATCAGACAAAGGAGCTCGTTTCATCCGTTTCTGCGACTGTTTCAATATTCCGATTATTACTTTCGAAGATGTGCCGGGCTTCCTGCCGGGAACGCTTCAGGAGCAAAACGGTATTATTCGCCACGGTGCTAAAATCGTTTACGCTTACGTGGAGGCTACTGTGCCGAAGATTACCATCATCACCCGCAAGGCTTACGGCGGCGCTTACATCGTGATGTCGAGCAAGCATACCGGTAGTGATGTGAACTTTGCTTATCCGAATGCGGAGATTGCTGTAATGGGTGCTGCCGGTGCGGTTAATATTCTGTACCGTAACTCCAGCGAAGAAGAGAAAGCGGCTGCCCTGAAAGAGTACGAAGAGATGTTCTCCAACCCGTACCGCGCAGCTGAACTGGGCTACATAGACGAAATCATCCTGCCTCAGCAGACCCGTGCCAAAATCATCCAGGCGCTGGATATGACTCATACTAAAATCCGGACTAATCCGGCTAAGAAACACGGAAACATTCCGTTGTAATTCATCAGTTTACTTTTTCCAAAAGAGAAAGCCTTTCGGGTCCGGCGACGGACTTTGAAAGGCTTTTTTCTTGTTGGGTTGTTTCGAGTATATTGTTGTAAGAATCCGTTAGGATATCAGGGCTTTAACTTGCGTTAGAAGAATTTCTACTTCACGGAAATATTGTTGAGCCTGTTCTAAATCGTCATGAATAATGTTGTATCTCCCCTCTACAGCGAAGTCACTCAGTTCGATAAGCAGTTCAGTATCGGCTTGCAATTCAATTTTTAATGGATGAAGGAGATTTACCAATAGCTCTAGGTCATGTACTTTGGGAAAATTGACCTGATGGTAGGAGAGAATTGATTTAAAACATTTTTCGGCGCATTGCTGCAAGTGGAAATAGATAACTTCCAAATCAAGTTCGCTATCCCCCCGATTGAAGCTTTGAAATAAAACCTGTGCAGCATGATAATCTGTTCGGGCCTTATTGAATAGTAGCTGGTATTGACTCAGGAATTCTGCCATAACACTCGTCCTTTCATATCAATATCCATAAAAACCGAACCATATTGTTTGCGATAAAACTCATATTCTTCTTCCGATGGGATAAGAATATCCTTGGCGACCTCAATATCTTTCAGCTTTTCCCTGATTTCCCGTTTTTCTTTTGTTTTGGAAAGAATTTGTTTCTTGACTACACAAATATCCAGGTCACTATCTGATGTTGGTGTACCATAGGCATAGCTGCCGAAAAGAATAATTTTGGAAGGATTGAGTGGCAACAGTCTCTTTACGATTGTTCCCAATAAGGCTTCGATATTTTCGCGATTGATTTCCATTTCCCTCTTATTATGAATACAAAGATAACAAATATCTTATGCAATCAGTTGAACTGTTTGTCAGGCTTACTTTTCCAAAAGAGAAAGCCTTTCGGGTCAGGCAACGGATTTTGAAAGGCTTTTTTGTATAGGTTGTTTCGTAGTTTTATTCACAGGGGACTTCAAGTTACCAGGTGGATAGTGTGTAGTAAAAGACTCTAACAAACCGGGACAGACCTTGTCCCAACCCGGACGAAAGCTGTCCCAACTGGGACGGACTCTGTCCTACTTCGGACGACTCTTGTCCTAACTAGGACGAACTCCGTCCTACTTGGGACAAGTCTTGTCCTACTTGGGACGAACCTCGTCCTAAGTAGGACAGTGTCTGTCCGACTTGGGACAAACTCTATCCGGGATAAATTGAGCAATATCCCGATAAATTCTTTGGCAAATCGGGGTCTTAGATAGATTGTCCAATTAAAATATCCCATACCCTACATCTTTTTTATGGCAATATGTGTGCAACAATGTCTGCATTTAGTCGCCCCTATATTTCCACCTCATATCCGCAACAAAACCACTCCAATTTTATACCCATCTTTTCCATAAGAATCAGCCGGGCAGTCTGTCCGGTACAGTGCCCCGTAATCAATCGGATTCCCGGAAAATCAGTTGTCAGGGCATTTGCCATAGCCTTAATCTCGTCTTCACTTTCAAAGCTCTGTCCCTCCCGAGGGTCAATCAGGTGAGTGCCGCCGATGGCTGCAATGATAGGCGCTTCGGGAGCGAAACGGTGGGCTACGTGCAGGATGTTGAGCAATCCGTTATGGGCGCATCCGGTAAAGACGACGTTGCCTCTGCCGGTACGAACGACCAGTGCTATTTCATGCTCGAAGGTGTCGGGATGGTCTCCGTGATAGAGCATGCGATTCCCTTGGGGTTTGGGGTAATCGTTTCCGAAGTCGGAAATCACCGCTACCTCGGGAGTTATCCAACGATTGCCGGAGAGCCGGAAGAAGCGCTCCGGATACTGCTCAAACAATTCGTGGCGGATACCGATGTTTCGTTTGCCGTCATTGCGTTTGGAATAGTAGCTATTGTCGGTGATTTTATCGGATAGGAATACCGGAGCGTGGTCATTTTCCTTTAGAAAAACCTCCAGACCGCCGGTATGGTCGTAATGCGCATGAGTAAGCACGAGGTAGTCGATGTCGTTAAGGTCGATACCCATCTGTCTGGCATTTCCGGCAAAGAGTCCGGTAGCGCCGGTGTCGAGCAGCCATTGCTGACCGCCTATGCTGAATGTCAGGCTCAGCCCGTGTTCACATTGCAGCCGGCTTTCGCTATCCGGCGTGTTGTCCATTAAAATCCTGCACTTCATGGTGATAAGCAAATTGAAAGGCAAATGTAGAAAGTTTAATCCATTGAGAATAGCTATATTTGTGAGAGCTTCCATTTTGCTTCAAATAAAATCGCTATGAAGACCGCTATCATTTACATCTCCCACCACGGCACCACTGAGAAGGTTGCAAATTTTCTTGCCGAAAAATCCAAACAGGACGTTGAGGTTATCTCTCTGAAAAAGGTGAAGAATCCCGATTTGAGTACGTATGACCGCATCATTCTTGGCGGTTCCATTCATGCGGGAGGAATTCAAAAACGGATGAAGAAGTTTGTGGAAGCTAATCTGCAGACACTATTACAAAAAGAGTTTGGCCTCTTTATCTGTTGCATGGACCCACACAAGGAGAAGCAGGAGCTGGAGTTTGAGCAGGCTTTCCCCAATGAACTGAAAGAAGCCGCTAAAGCCAAAGGCATAATGGGCGGCGAGTTTTGTTTCGAGCGGATGAATTTCCTGGAAAAGATAATAGTGAAGAAAGTGGCAGGAGTTTCGGAGTCCGTTTCCCGCATCGACTGGGATGCCGTGACCCGCTTTCTGAACGAAATGGAACGGTAGCTAATTTCCCCTTAATAAACTCCCGCGAGCTGAACATCCGAAAGAATATTCGTGTTTAATGGAGAATCCGGCGCAGCAGATGCGGTCGGTTTTTTTATCTACCCTTATGATTTTTAATAAAATGAGATTGACAAACTATTCGACAATAACACCTGATACCCCTGTAGCAGAATTGGTCCTCTCCAATCCCTACGGGACTTTGATGCTCGAGCATTTCGAGGTCGATTTGATGCTTCAGGAAAAAACGGTGGCGCAGGTGTGTGCCGAAGCAGGGATTTCGCTAGAGCTTTTTTTGACCGTTGCCCAACTCTTTAATGGTGAACATAATTTCCCCAACCTGAAGTTCCAGCTGACCGACGTGCAACAGATAATCAGCTATCTGAAGCATTGCCACTATTACTATACGGAGGAAAAATATCCGCAGATAAAGGCCTACATCCAGCTCCTGAAGAAGTTTAACCCGGCGCCAGAAATCATTATGCTGGAACGTTTCTTCCAGGAATATTTCAATGAGGTAAAGGAGCATCTGGAGTACGAGAATAACTCCGTCTTCCCTTATGTGACCGCTCTTCTGGATAAATTGGCGGGACGAAATCCCCAAATCAGCTTTTCGGAATATGAAGTGTCGGACTACAAAGACCACCACGATAACATCGAGGAGAAGCTTTCCGACTTGAAGAACCTACTGATTAAATACCTTCCGGCACAAAATGACCGTCAGGTGCGGCGCAAACTGCTGTTCAGCCTTTCAGAGCTGGAGTTTGACCTGCATATTCACTCCGAAATTGAGGATTTGATACTGGTACCACTTGTTGAACAGATTGAAAACGAGCTGAAACGTAAGCATGAGAAATAGTCAGATACATATTATACTGGCCGAACCATCGCCCATCGTTCAGACCGGCATCGTGGAGCTGCTTGCCAAAAGCGGCCTGCACATCAAGTGGTATGAAGCGGACAGTTTTGCCGAGGTACAGCGATTGATAAAGATGGAAGCCATCAATCTGGTGATAATTAATCCTCAGTTGGTGGTCAATCTGGAGAAGAGCCTGCAAAACCTTCGCAGTGAAGATGAAAATATACATTGGATTGCACTGGTCTATGCGATGTATGATACACCTTTGATGGCTATGTTTGATGGTTCGGTACATCTGGGGGATTCGCCTGAGGCGATAGCATCGCTGATTCGTCACAGCATCAATGAAGATAAACCGGAGGATTCAGCCAACCGACAGCCATTGTCAGAACGAGAGATTGATGTACTGAAACTTCTGGTAACCGGATTTTCCAATAAAGAGATAGCTGATAAACTCGCCATAAGTACTTATACCGTTATTTCTCACCGAAAGAATATTACCCAGAAAACCGGAATCAAATCCGTCTCCGGGCTCACCATTTATGCCGTAGTCAAGGGAATTATTACCCTGAATAGTGTCGCTGAGTAGCACCTTATCCCCACATTTGGGGAGCGGAAGGATATGATTTCATCATTTTATGGGATTGTCAATCGTAGAAAAATGCACCAATTTTGCATTGTGAAATTGAAACTATACGATTTGATGATGAATGGTCGGTCATACTTGCTTGTCATATTTACCTGGGTGATGTCAATATATTCGCTTTCTGCGAATGAAAATATTGAGCTAAAGGATTCGCCTTTTTCTCTTCAGGGCGTTTATACAGGCGATGCTGTGGCTAATCTCTCTGGAGGAATCAAGACCGGAACAGCTTACCTGGGGATGGCTAATCTTCGGGTTGGATTCGATGCCGAAAAGGCAAAGCTATGGAAGGGAGGCTCATTTTATGCTAATCTGGCCAATACACATGGTGATACCCCTTCCGAAACGCTGATAGGCGACTTCCAAGTGGCATCCAACATCGAAGCCGGTGACCACACCTACATTCAGGAGTTGTGGTATGCACAGCAAATCGGACATGTGAAAGTCACCCTCGGACTTCAGGACCTGAATGTAGAGATGGCTAATTCAGAACACGGGGCGCTTTATCGCAATAGCTCGTTCGGCATTCACTCCACCATCTCGGATAATGTTCCCGCTCCGGTATTTCCATTGACCTCTCCCGGGGTCACAATATCCTGGGATTTCCTGCCTAAATGGAATTGGCATACGGCGGTCTATGACGGCACTCCTCTCGATTTTGACCGCAATCCGCACAATCTGGTCTGGAATTTTACTTCTCAGGATGGCGTACTTGTCGTGAATGAGTTAGAGCGGGAAGATATCATAAAATCATTACCCCACGGGATGTACAAAGTCGGCTCTTATTTCCATGACCATAAGCTGACCGCAGAGGAAGAGGCCGAAGGATTATCCGGAATCAACTATGGATTTTACGGGGTTGCAGACCAGATGATTTGGGCGAAAAAGGACCATCAGGGAGTTTCAATTTTTGCACAGGGAAGCTTCAGCCCGAAGCTTCAGAATGACCACTCTTACTATTGCGGAGGAGGAATTAACTGTTACGGCATTGGTAAGCGGGAAAAAGATATTGCTGGTATTGCATTGGCTCATGCCGGTTTTCGTGACAAAAAGAAAGAGGAAACTATAATAGAACTTACATATAAGGCTGCTTTGGGTGAAAATTTCTATCTTCAACCGAATTTTCAATATATCATACATCCGGCAGGTACCGATGAGGTACAGAAGAATGCAACAGTCGCAGCCCTGCGTTTCGGATTGAATTTTTAAGGTAAAATGAGAGTATGGAAGATCAGTTAATAATATCGCAATATTTATCAGAACTACGGACCGGTGAAGAGTGTGTGATTACCAAGGTAATGGGACACGGAGCGTTTCGTCGCCGCATCACCGAGATGGGTTTTGTCAAAGGTAAAAAGGTAAAGGTCATCAAGAATGCACCTTTGCAGGATCCTGTGGAATACGAAATCATGGGCTACCACGTGTCTCTTCGCCGCAGCGAAGCCAAACTGATCGAGGTGGTACTGGTGGATGATAGCGAAAACATTGGTAAATCGATCTACAGCGGAACGTTTGCGCTGGAAGCGATGCGCAAGATTCAGGAAAAGACCAAGGTGATCAACGTAGCGTTGGTGGGTAATCCCAATTGCGGTAAAACGTCGCTCTTTAACTATGCCTCTGGATCGCACGAGAAGGTTGGTAATTACAGCGGCGTAACGGTCGATGCCAAGTCGGCAGTACTGCAACTCAAAGGCTACACGATCAATATCGTTGACCTTCCCGGGACTTACTCCATCACCGAATATACACCGGAGGAGCTTTACGTCCGCGAACACATCTTCAATGAAATGCCCGATGTGGTGGTCAACGTGGTAGATGCTTCCAACCTCGAACGTAATCTTTTCCTCACCACCCAGCTTATCGATATGCACGTCAAAGTGGTGATGGCGCTCAATATGTACGATGAACTGGAACGTTCGGGTGCGCAGTTTGATTACGATTACCTGGGTAAAATGATCGGTATTCCTATTATCCCCACCGTGGCGGCCAAAGGTAGGGGCATTGACGATCTGTTTACCCGTGTGATCGAAGCGTTTGAAGACAAAGACCCGGTAGTGCGTCACGTTCACATCAACTATGGCGAAGAGATCGAGGGGGCAATCAAAAAGATTCAGGACGAGATCTGGAAAAACAAAGAGATTACAGATAAATATTCCTCCCGTTTCCTCTCCATCAAGTTATTGGAAAACGACCGGATTTTCCGCCACATGATTGATGAATTGCCGAATGGCAAAAAGATTCAGGAGCTTGTGGCTAAAGAGATCCACCGGTTGGAAAAGATGTACAAAGAGCCGGCCGACACGGTGATTACCGATGCCAAATACGGTTTCGTAGCGGGAGCGATCAATGAGACGCTGACTCCGGCTGTGGAGGAGAAACGCAGACGGACATCGGACCTGGATAACCTGTTGACCCACAAAATACTTGGTTTTCCCATCTTTATCTTTTTCATGTGGGTGATGTTTCAGGCCACTTTTACGCTGGGCAGTTATCCGATGGGTTGGATCGATGCCGGAGTTACCTGGTTTAGCAACTCGGTCTCGTCATGGATGTCGGAAGGCTCCCTGCGCGACCTGATTGTGAACGGGATCATCGGTGGGGTAGGTGGTGTGATTATATTTTTGCCTAATATCCTGTTGCTTTTCTTCTTCATTTCACTGATGGAAGATACCGGTTACATGGCTCGTTCGGCCTTTATCATGGACAAGCTGATGCACAAGATCGGATTGCACGGAAAGTCTTTTATACCCCTGTTGATGGGCTTCGGTTGCAACGTGCCTGCTGTGATGGCTACCCGCACGCTGCAAAGTAAGAAAGATCGCCTGCTCACCATGCTCATCACTCCGTTTATGTCGTGCAGCGCGCGTCTGCCAGTGTATGTATTGCTCATTGGAGCTTTCTTCCCGAAGAATCAGGGACTGGTGCTTTTCTCCATCTACGTGATCGGGGTGTTGACGGCTATCGTCGCTGCCACGGTGCTGAAGAAGACCTTCTTTTCAAAACGGGAAGAGCCGTTCGTGATGGAGCTGCCTCCATATCGTGTGCCGACGCTGAAGAATACCACCGTGCACATGTGGCACAAGGCAGTGCAATATTTGAAAAAAATGGGTACGGTGATCCTTACGGCCTCGATTCTAATCTGGGCATTGAGCTATTTCCCTAAAAATATTACCTTCTCTAAAAACTATGATGCCCTGTCGGCTCAGGTAGCGAATACCGCCGGATTGACCAAGGTGCAGAAGGAGGCTAAAGTTTCCGAAATTGAGCTACAGAAGGAGGCCGAACGCCAGGAGAAGAGCTACATCGGACAGATTGGCCACGCCATTGAGCCGGTCATTCGCCCGCTGGGCTTTGACTGGAAGATCGGGGTGAGCCTCGTGACCGGACTGGCTGCAAAGGAGATTGTGGTGAGTACGATGGGGATTCTTTACCAGGCCGATAAAAATGCCGGTGAAACCTCCGGACACCTTAAGAAGAAACTGATTGAACAGGTGCACAATACGGGTGACCACATCGGCGAACGGGTATTTAATCCGCTGGTAGCTTACGGTATGATGATATTTATCCTGATTTACTTCCCCTGCATCGCAGTGATTGCGGCCATTCGCAAGGAGGCCGGCTGGGGTTGGGCATCATTTGCGATGGTCTATACGACCGCTACGGCGTGGATTATGTCGTTCATAATCTATCAGGTAGGGAGTTTATTTATATGAAAATAATAGCTGGCAGGTTTTGAAAACCTGTCAGGTGTAAAAATCAACAAATCAACAAAACTATGACACAAGAGATAATTGTCATCTTGATAATTGTATTAGCCCTGACTTATGTTGGTTATAAGACTTATCGGAAAATGAATCCCAAAGTTTCGGATGATGGATGTGATTCGGGATGTGGGGGATGCGATTCTGATGATTGTGCATTGCGGAATGTGAAGAAAAGTGCTCCTCGTTCAAAGTCGCACGATTGCCATTAACTTATTTGGTGTTTAAATATAGTGATTTGAATTTTGGCCTCTCCGCCGTTTGGTGGAGGGGCCTTTTTTGTGTGCTGTACGGGTAGAGACGCGTCACGTGGCGCGTCTCTACGTGGGACGTTGTACGGCAGGTTTGGGTATTAATTCTGCCCGGTTGTCGGTGTCGTTGCACCTTCTACCGTTTTTACCGCACGTCCCTTACGGGCAGCCAGCGTGGTTTTGTGGTAGCTGATCAGTTGGTTGATGCGGTCGATTATCCCACCATACAGGGCTTCGTTGCGTTTAGCCAGGTAATTGATGGCATCCACCACTTCCTGAAATGCCGGGTCCACAGCTGCGCGTGTTTCCCGTACATTGCCTATCGAGCGGGAGGCAATGTCGTTGTTGCGGTCATTAAACAGGGTGATGAAATGGTTGTTAGCCTCTTCCACTTTGGCTGTCCATTCCACTCCGCCAAGGAGCGTGTTTTCGGCCAGGTAAGTGGTGGTCAATTCCCTGACCAACGCGGTGAGGGCGGCGCTCTCTTCATTATAGGGTTTTATTCGAAGGTTACCATATTGGCCAAAGAGGCGCGTGAGCTTACGGGCAGCCTCCCTTTTGGCCTCATCATAATGATAGGTGAATGAGTCAAAGTTAGTTTCCAGCCCTTTGTGGAGCTGGTCGCGGTAGGCATCGGCATCCACCAGTGGTTTGGTCAATACACTGCCCAGTTCGCTCTGGATGGCGTTACCCTCTACCTCCAGTACTTGTTTAAAAGAGGTGAATTCAGCAACTATCGCCAGCTTTTCAGGCATTTCGGTTTCGATTTGAGTTTTGACGTCACTCATCAGCTGGTAATGTTCTTCGTTGCGAAGATTGTACAGGTTGATTGATTGGATTTGTTTCATAAAGCTTTTCATTTAAAAGGTTACAAAAAATATCTCTGTGAAATTGCGGATTCTATGTTTTGAAGCCGAAGAAACCTCTTTGCGCTTGCGAAGACCCTGTTTCAGAACTCATTTGCCTTCTTCGCACTTGCGAATTCCTTGTTTTAGAATCAAAACATGACGTTCGCAAGCGCGAAGATCCTGTTTTAAGTCTGGTTTGTCCTCTTCGCAGTTGCAAAGTTCTTGTTTTAGATCCGGTTTGCCATATTCGCAAGTGCGAAGGGCTTTCCTGAGTATTGGTTTGCCAAATTCGCAAGGGAAGAGGTCTTAAATCATCATTTTAGCACCACTTTGCCACAAGCTGCATTCCTTCCGGAGGATGTGATCCGATAGAGATAGATGCCTGTAGACAGGTTCTGCAGATTCAACTCGTTGACGATATTGCCGAGTTTTGATTTCTGAACGGCCGTACCCGCCAGACTGATCAATTCCAATATGCAGGGAAGTTGCTCGGGAGCTACTTTTACAGTCAACTGTTTATTCTCGTTTATATTTACGGAAATGGGATTCTCTTGCACCGGTGTTGTCACGCCTGTGATTATGAGTTTGTTTCCCCATTCGGTGCTGCCTTTTTTGTAATAGACTAGATCACGCCTTGCTATACTAAAAGCGTCAAAACCATCGCAATAAAAATAAGGACCGCCCAATCCCCTTTGATAGTTTTTAGCGGCAAAACAACCATCGGCCATTATTTCATTCCAGCACGATTGAAGATTAACTAATGGAACTGCATTCGATTGTTTAGAATTTGAATCTGACTGAATCATGCAATTGAATTCATTTTTGGGGTATGAGCTGTTGTTTTCTTTTGATAGAAAATCAAATTGGAGATTAGGGTAGATTTTGTCCGTAATTATACCGTGAGTGATTTGTGTAGTTTTTTCTCCTACAGAGTCAATGCAAAAGCTCTCGGTTCTGTCAATGGTATATATAATTGTATCTGCTATTTGAGTTCGGGCAAGATATTTATCAATAGTTTTTGAGAATAATCTAATCGGACTCGGAATGCCGGCATAGTTTTCGGTAGTAATATGCAACTCATCCCCTGGCTGAAAATCCCACACATCCTTCCATGTCAGGTTTTGCACGCCCACTTGGGGATTGTCCATTCCTTCGAGTGAGTATGTGCTCAGGAAGCGGTTGGGGAAGTTGTAGAAATTGAGAGACTGAATAATGCCGTAATGTTTGCTTAACAGGATCGTTAGCGTATCGAGCATATGCGGGGTAGGCTTCATGGTGGCATCATATACCTTGAATGAAATGGTTTTGACTGAATCTTTCAATCCGAGAAAAACTCTCTGATCAAGGGCTGTAACTTCAGCGATCACGGTGGTCAGGTTTTGCTGATAAGCTGTCCAACTCTCCTTTAGGCCCGCTTGCGCCTTTAAACGGATGGTATCTCCGTCACAATTAATAAAGAAAACGGTTTCATCGGGCCGTACAATCACCTTTTTGCCAATCCACGACCATTCCGGAGAGTAACATTGGCCCCCATTATACTGAATGACAGGGTGGGGGAAGAAAACAGAGTCACAGTTAATCACCTTTGTTGAGTCGAATCGGAGGGAGGTGTAACCTTGTTCGTATTCTGCAAGATAAGCGTTTGGATCATGATGTTTAGCCAGATAGAGGCAGGTGCGTTTTGAGTAGACGGCCTTATAGGGTTGAGCCGAAAGGTTCATTATTAGAACCAGGCAAGAGAGTAGTAGGTAGAACTGTTTCATAGCGTACTTAAGTGTGGTGTTTATAGTATAAAAGCCAAACAATGACAACAAAGATATGGAATTTCATGAAATATTGCTTTTGATATTGTGAATAAACAAAAAAAAGCCGATGATCACTCACCGGCTTCCCTAACTAAATCTAATGTATATCTATGGCAATTAATTCTTAATGTTTGCTGAGGTAATCAGCAATACCTTCCTGGGTGGCTTTCAGGCCTTCTTTGCCTTTTTGCCAACCGGCAGGGCAAACTTCACCGTTTTGTTCGAAGAACTGCAAAGCTTCCACCATACGGATTGCTTCGTCAATATTGCGGCCAAGCGGCATATCATTCACCACCTGATGGCGTACGATACCTTGTTTGTCAATCAGGAAAAGGCCGCGGTATGCTTGTGGGTTACCCACAAATACGAAGTTGCCTTCTTCATCATAGTCGAACTCGCCGGCCAATACGTCGTAAGCGCGGGAGATATTCATGCTGGCATCAGCCACCAATGGATATTTCACCCCTTTGATGCCGCCCTGTTTTTTCTCGGTTTGCAGCCATTTCCAGTGTGAAAATTCAGAGTCGGTCGATACACCAATTACAACGGTGTTCAGTTGCTCGAATTCCGCCAGTTTTTCCTGGAAGGCAATGATCTCTGTCGGACATACGAAGGTAAAGTCCGCTGGATAGAAATAAAGAACAACATATTTATTGCCAATATACTGTTCCAATGAAAAGTTGTTTACGATTTCACCACCGTTTACTACTGCGTTTGCTGAAAAATGCGGCGCTTTTTTCCCTACCAATACTCCCATAATATTCTTACGTTTTTATTTATGATTAAAGTTCTGATTCAACTTTCAATCAAACAAGCGTTTTGCGGGGATGGTTCACGGTGTAAATTGTAATAAATACAAATTAATGGTTTTGAGGATAGTACCACTAAGGCACAAAGGACACAAAGTTTCACTAAGGAGAAGATTTAAAGAAAAAGCGCTGACTTCCCGTTTGTATAGAGAAATCAGCGCTTTGCAGTATTATAGCCCTTCCCTTTGGGGAGGGTTGGGAGAGGTCTTATTAGTTTACGCGGAAACGGTCAACACCATCTTTCAGGAAGCCAACGATTTGTTTCGCCGCAGCGATACCTGCGTTGATGTTTGCTTCAGCGGTCTGAGCACCCATTTTCTTCGGAGTGAAGAATACACGGCCTTCGAATTTTTCCAACAATTCAGCTTTGTTGTCCGGAGCGATGTCTGAAACGTATTTGAAGTCAGGACGTTCTTCCATAACTTTAACCAACTCCTCTTCGTTGATCACCTCTTTACGTGCAGTATTTACCAACATTGCACCTTTAGGCATTTTAGTCAACAAAGCGTGGTTGATTGATTTTTTAGTTTCTGGAGTAGCCGGGATATTGATAGAAAGGTACTGGCAAGAGCTGTACAATTCTTCAACAGAAGCAACTGGAGTAACGCCTTCTGCCTGCATAACTTCTGGTTTCACGTATGCATCGAAAGCACAAACTTCCATGCCGAAACCTTTTGCTACGCGAGCGATGTTGCGACCTACGTTACCGTAAGCGTGGATACCCAGTTTTTTGCCCATCAACTCAGTACCTGAAGTGCCGTTGTATTGGTTACGAGCCATGAATACCATCATACCCAGTGCCAATTCAGCTACTGCGTTAGCATTCTGACCCGGAGTGTTCATTGCTACGATACCTTTAGCAGTACATGCTGCCAGGTCAATGTTGTCGTAACCTGCACCTGCACGAACTACGATTTTGAGGTTTTTAGCAGCTTCCACTACCTCAGCATCAATAATATCGCTACGGATGATGATTGCGTTTGCATCTTTTACTGCGTCAAGCAGTTGAGCTTTTTCAGTATATTTTTCAAGCAAAGCCAATTCGAAACCGGCTGCTTCCACCACCTGGCGGATACCGTTTACAGCGACTGCTGCAAATGGTTTGTCTGTTGCAACTAATACTTTCATTTTCTTATTGTGGTTTGAAAACACAAAGACGCTAAGTGTAAAGCCGAAACAACTTTATGACTTAGCGTCTTCGCATATGGTGAAATTAATTAATGAGCTTTTTCGAATTCCTGCATAACGTCAATCAATGCCTGAACGCTTTCTTTCGGCAATGCATTGTAAGTTGAAGCGCGGAAACCACCTACTGAACGGTGTCCTTTGATACCCAACATACCTTTAGATTTTGCAAATGCTGCAAATTCAGCTTCAAGTTCTTTGTACTCATCGTTCATAACGAAGCAGATGTTCATGTAAGAACGGTCTTCAACTGCAGCAGTACCTTTGAACAGTTTGTTGCGGTCGATTTCGTTGTAAAGCATCATTGCTTTTTCTTCGTTCATCTTAGCAAGAACTTCGATACCACCCAATTGTTTGTACCATTTCAAAGTCTGAAGAGCTGCGTAAATAGGAAGTACAGGAGGAGTGTTGAACATTGACTCGTTTTCGATGTGAGTTTTGTAGTTCAACATGGTAGGGATTTTACGGGTAACGCGTCCCAAAGCATCTTCGCGAACGATAGCGATAGTTACACCGGCAGGAGCCAGGTTTTTCTGCGCACCGGCGTAAATCAAATCGTATTTAGAAATGTCGATCGGACGAGAGAAGATGTCAGATGACATATCTGCAATCAGACGGGTTTTTACATCCGGATCGAAACGCATTTGAGTTCCGAAAATGGTGTTGTTTGAGCAAAAGTGGAAATATTCTGCGTCTTCCGGAATAACGTAATCTTTTGGAATATAAGAGTAGTTTGCATCTTTTGAAGAAGCAACGATGTCAACTTCACCAAAAAGCTGAGCTTCTTTAAGTGCTTTTGTTGCCCAGGTACCTGTTTGCAGGTAAGCCGCTTTTTTCTCAAGAAAGTTGAAAGGAACCATGCAGAATTGCAAGCTTGCCCCACCGCCTAAGAAAACTACGTCGTACCCTGCAGGTACGTTCAAAAGTTCTTTTACTAACGCGCGAGCTTCGTCCACAACTGCGATGAACTCTTTCTCTCTGTGAGAAATCTCCAAGATAGACAATCCTGTTCCTGCGAAATCCAATACAGCAGCAGCTGTGTTTTTAATGGTGTATTCGCTTAGAATAGACGGTCCTGCAAAAAAATTGTGCTTTTTCATCTGAATTTATTTTAGTATATTCTGATACAGGGAAAAATGTGGGGCGAAATTAATACATTTTTCGCGTACCACAATCATTTTGTATTGCAAAATCTTCCAAAATTGCTTTCGGATATTGATTTGAAATTGAATTCTTTATCGGGAATACTTGTTGTTGCACAGTGTTTAAAACTTTGCGCAACAATTTTTACTGGAAGCGGTCTTTCCAAAGGCGGTTGAGGTGTTCTTTGAGCTTGGCTTCTGCCGGATTAGCTTGCGGAGTCCAGATGGTTTTACCTTTCAATTCGCGGGGAAGAAAGTCCTGTTTCACGAAGTTATTGGCAAAATCGTGAGAATATTTGTACTCTTTGCCGTAATCCAACTCTTTCATCAGTTGGGTCGGAGCATTTCGCAAATGAAGCGGGACCGGTAAATCTCCGGTTTCACGTACCATTGCCAAAGCGTCATCAATAGATAAGTAAGCCGAATTACTCTTGGGACTGGATGCCAGGTAAATTGTCGTTTCTGCCAATATGATACGACCTTCCGGCCATCCGATTTTCTGCAATGCATCGAATGTCGCATTTGCCAAAAGCAAAGCGTTTGGATTTGCCAGACCAATATCTTCGGCTGCTGAAATGACGAGGCGTCGGGCAATAAATTTCGGATCTTCACCACCCGCTACCATGCGAGCCAACCAATATATTGCTGCTTCGGGGTCACTGCCGCGGATTGATTTGATGAATGCGGAAATGATATCGTAATGCATTTCACCGCCTTTATCATACGCTGACGGATTCTCCTGAAGGCGTTCGGTGACTATCTGGTCGGTGATTTCGATGGCATCGCCGTGTTCGGCATTGATGACCAGTTCCAGAATATTGAGCAGTTTACGGGCGTCACCTCCGGAGAAACGAAGCAGAGCGTCAGTCTCCTTCAGAACGATATTTTTTTCTTTCAGCTCAATATCGGTGGTGATGGCTCTTTCCAGTAGTTCGAGCAGGTCTTTCTTTTCCAGCGATTTGAGCACATACACCTGTGCACGGGAAAGCAATGGACGAATGACTTCGAAAGAGGGATTTTCGGTGGTTGCACCGATTAGGGTAACCGTGCCGTTTTCCACCGCGCCGAGTAGCGAGTCCTGTTGCGCTTTGCTGAAACGGTGGATTTCATCTATGAAAAGAATCGGGCTGCGGGTATTGAAGAAGCGTTGGCTCTTTGCTTTGTCAATCACTTCACGAACATCCTTCACCCCTGCATTAATGGCACTCAATGTATAAAAAGGAACATCGAGTTGTGTGGAAATAATGCGGGCGAGCGTAGTTTTTCCCACTCCGGGAGGGCCCCAGAGGATAAACGACGATACATTTCCGGCATCAATCATCCGGCGAAGAATGGCATTTTTGCCTACCAGATGTTTTTGCCCGATGTATTCATCGAGGTTTTTGGGTCGAAGTCGCTCGGCTAAAGGTAAAGACATCGTTTATTTTGAGTTTTTGCATTTTTTCGGATAGTCGATGGTATAATGGAGTCCGCGGCTCTCTTTACGCGCCATGGCGTGCATGATGATGATGTATCCGCAGAATATACTGTTACGCAATTCGCAGATTTGCTTTGACACCACAGAGCGCTGGAACAGGCTTTCGGTCTCTTTATAGAGAATTTCAAGACGCTCAAATGCGCGTTTCAGACGAAGATTGCTTCGCACTATACCCACATAAGTGGACATAATCTGATTGACCTCCTTTACACTCTGGGTGATGAGTACCATCTCCTCATTCAGGGACGTACCTTCATCATTCCAGGCCGGAACTTTTTCATTGAAACTGATGGAGTCTATGATGGAGCAGGAATGTTTTGCTGCCGCATCGGCATAAACAATTGCCTCCAGAAGAGAATTGGATGCAAGTCGGTTGGCTCCGTGGAGGCCGGTACAACTACATTCTCCGGCAGCGTAAAGGCGGTTGATGGATGAACGGGCGTTCATATCCACTTCGATTCCACCACAAAGAAAGTGGGCAGCCGGTGCGACCTGGATATAGTCTTTGGTAATATCAATGCCCAGACTCAGGCATTTCTGGTAAATGTTGGGGAAGTGCGCTTTGGTCTCTTCCGCATTTTTATGGGTGACATCGAGATAGACATATTCGTCTCCCCGGTTTTTCATTTCGTTGTCGATAGCACGGGCTACAATGTCGCGGGGCGCAAGAGATTTGCGCTCATCGTATTTTTGCATAAACTCTTTCCCGTCCTTGGTGCGCAATACGGCTCCATAACCGCGCATGGCTTCCGTAATCAGGAAACAAGGGCGTTCATTCGGGTTGTAAAGCGCTGTCGGGTGAAATTGGATAAATTCCATATCCCTGACGGTGCCCTTTGCCCGGTAAACCATGGCAATACCATCGCCTGTGGCAATTGCCGGATTGGTTGTCGTTTGGTAAATGTTTCCGACGCCGCCCGTTGCCATCAGGGTGATTTTGGCCAGTATTGTATCAATATGGTTGGTTGCTTCGTCCAATACGTAAGCTCCGTAGCATTCAATATTTGAAGTTTGACGGGTTACCTTTTGCCCCAGGTGGTGCTGGGTGATTATCTCGATGGCAAAATGGTTTTCGAAAATTTCGATGTTCGGATGCTTCTTGATTTCTTCAATCAATGATTGCTGAATCTCGGCGCCCGTATTATCCTTGTGGTGCAGGATCCGGAATTCAGAGTGTCCACCCTCTTTGTGCAGGTCAAATTCACCGGATTTCTTTTTGTCGAAGTTAACGCCCCAATCTACCAGTTCCTTAATCTGGTCAGGTGCGTTTTTTACCACCATTTCCACGACCTGTTTGTTGCAGAGTCCGTCTCCGCAAATCAGGGTGTCTTCAATATGCTTTGTGAAATTATCGGTCAGTTCGTTTGTTACGGAAGCAATTCCGCCTTGCGCATAGTAGGTGTTGGCGTCTTCCAGCTCAGTTTTGCAGACGATGGCTACTTTTCCTTTTTGAGCTACTTTGAGGGCAAAACTCATACCGGCTAATCCCGAGCCGATCACCAAAAAGTCGAATTTTTTTACCATGAAATTTCCTTTTGAGAATGCAAAGTTAAGAATAATGTGGCTTAGGTGGCGAAAGTAACTTCTAATTTATATTTATAGTCAAGCGTTGTATAGCTGATGAAGAACTTCGTGAAGAAGTTCTTCATCAGCTATACAACTTCAATCCCTGTTCGGGGTTGTGTATAGGTTTAGCATTGGTTGACTTTATGTATTGATGATATTTTTGTGGTTGAATAACAATGTTATTACATAGATAAGATACTCCTTATAAAGAGTGTTTTATCACTATTATATCTCTATCTAACTACTGTGATATCACTATTATACCACAAAGTAAACTTTATCTGAACCAAAAGTAAACTTATTGTGAATCATGGTGGGACCTATCTCTGGCGCCAGGAAATCTTATTTCCCAATCCGAATAATTCAGACTATAAGCTTGTCAGAATTGGCCTTGCAACCGGGCCTTGTAAATGGCCGGATATTCTCTGCGGTGATCAATAACCTTGCTTTCGAATAAGATAATCTCGCGAACGAAAAACTCAGCACTTTTCTTCAGAAGGGGAAGTTGTTCCGCAAGTCTAGGGCGGGAAAGCAAGGTGATGTGCGGTACAAATGATGAAGATTGCACCTGAATTCCCTTTTCTATCAGAGCCGAATGGATTTCATTTCTGATTTGATTTAATATGTCTGTATCTCCTTTTACGTCAGCCCATAAGGTGTGGGCTCTTTTTATATTGGGAAAAGCATTGAGCCCTTCAATCATCAACCGGAACTCGTTCTTGTCGGATGCAGCCTGCTTCAGGATTTCGGATAATATTGGAACACTATCTTCCGGTAATTCGCCCAAAAACTCCAACGTAATGTGGAATGTCTCCTTTGATTTCCAGCTACCATTAGTTCCGGTCGTTTTGAGTTTGTGTTGGAAATGTTTGAGCTTGACCTTGATTTTTGGAGGAAGGTCTATTCCGATAAAGAGTCTCATAAATGGTCGGGATTATCTTTTTTGAGGAAGTGGCTGATGATAAATAATACCCCGACCACTACAAACGGAACCGTAATAATCAGGATAATGCCCAGACTCATCAGTACAGAATGATTCATGCTGAAATTGTGCTGGTAGATAACCGGGCTTAGAATACAACCGATTAAGGTAAATAAGATTCCTCCGAGAAGTTCTTTCTTCCAGGATAGAATCAGTAAGGCCAGTAGAATGAAGCTGGGAATTAAATGGATAAAGAACCCGCTGAGCTGTTGCCACAACGTGAATGTCGGGTTGAAGGCATCCAACGCAAAGATGCTGATAAAAAGGATGGCCAATATGCAGATGATACGGGGAGCCCAGTGGATTATCTTGATTCGGTTAAACATACGGAAAGATTTACTGAGGTTTATCTTATAACAAATAAGAAAGCCGGTCAGTTTTCCTGACCGGCCTGGGCGAGTATCTTGATGGTAGATGCCTTGGGTTTCATCCAATTACAAACTAGCTTAACACGAACTACCATAAATTTTCACCACGAATACATCTGTTTTTTTCATTCAGACTTTTTTCTGATTTCTGACAGACAACTCAGGTGTTATGAACTTGCGTCTTGTCGAAATCATCGTGGAACTGATTTTACCATAACGGCTTTCTGCCGCTGAGATGAATAAATTACCTTTAACCTGTAGTTTTGTTGTTGGCCAAAATCAGTCCCCGTATATGTTTCGATCATTTTCCTGATTGTCTGCAAGATTCCGATTTGATTTTACTTTCTTCTATAGAATAAAGAATTAGTTAAACTTTTAAAGGTTACCGCCCTCAAGCTATTGCTCGTGAAGGGCATTACTCAGTTTTAATTCACGATTAAAAATGGGTTTTGTTTCATAGGCAAAATGGCTAAGGGTTACATTCAATACTATAACAAAAGCGTTGAGAGAAAGGTTGTCTAATGCCTCTGTTTTCGGTGTTAAAATAACACTATTTAGACAAGTATAAAAATAGTGCCCTCGAAGGCAATATCCCGAGTAAGTCCTTTTTATCAAAATGCTGAAAAACAGGCCTCGAAAAAATGGCGTTTGGTCTTTGTCTTTTGATTTATTCCTATAAATTTGCGACTGAAACTTTGAAAAACACACTATGGCATTTGATGTAGCGATTATAGGCGGTGGCCCCGCCGGCTATACAGTAGCCGAACGTCTCGCAAAGGGCGGATTGAAGATAGTCCTCTTCGAAAAAAGAGCCCTGGGTGGAGTATGTCTCAATGAGGGTTGTATCCCGACTAAAACCATGCTCTACTCTGCTAAAATACTCGATACCATCAGGAACAGTGCCAAATATGGTATCACCTCCCCGGAACCTTCCTTTGATCTTCCCAAAATACTTCAACGCAAAACCAAAGTCGTCAAAAAGCTGACTGCCGGTATCCGTGCAAAACTTACAGCTCATAATGTTACGATGATCAACGGTGAAGCTAAGGTATTATCTGCTGCCAACGACCAGATATCAATAAAATGTGGAGAAGAAACGTATTCTGTTTCAAAGCTGATTTTGTGTACCGGCAGTGAAACTGTAATTCCTACTATTCCGGGATTGACAGAAACTGTTTACTGGACAAGTCGTGAAGCATTGGAAAGTAAAGAGGTGCCGGAATCGTTGACCATTGTGGGTGGCGGTGTAATCGGATTGGAGTTTGCCTCATTATACAATAGCCTTGGCTCCAGAGTGACCGTAGTGGAAATGCTTGATGAAATTCTGCCTGGTATGGATTGTGAAGTATCGGCTTTGCTCCGGGAAGAGTATACGCGCAAAGGTGTAAAATTTCTGTTGGGCACTAAAGTAACGTCCATAAATCAATCGGAAATCACCCTCGAAAAACAAGGTGAACAAACGGTTATGCCTTCGGAGAAAGTGCTGATCAGTGTTGGACGACGACCTGTATTAACCGGTTATGGCCTGGAAAACCTCACATTGGAGCGTTTCCGCAATGGTATTGCTGTAAATGAGGTTATGCAAACTTCGCAATCCAATATTTATGCTTGCGGCGATATAACCGGCTTCTCGTTGTTGGCCCACACAGCAGTGCGTGAAGCGGAGGTTGCTGCCAATCATATACTCGGCATTTCCGATAAAATGAATTACCCGTCGGTTCCGGCTGTAGTTTATACGAACCCCGAAATAGCCGGAGTGGGTGAGACTGAGGAATCCCTGAAAGAGAAAAACATCACCTATTCGGTTAAAAAACAGCCCATGACCTTTTCGGGACGTTTTGTGACTGAAAACGAACTGTTTAATGGCCTATGTAAGGTCATTATTGGTGAGAATGAAAAGATACTGGGTGTTCACATTTTCGGAAATCCGGCTTCTGAAATTATTGCTTTGGCGGGAATGGCCATTGAGCATGGCCTGACCCTTTCACAGTGGCAACGAACCGTTTTCCCGCATCCGACAGTCGGGGAAATTTTCAAAGAGGTTTAAGCCTCTTTTTTTACATGTCTTTTGAAAACACACTTATATTAATCTTTAAAACTAAATTCGATCAATGAGTTTGAAAATCATTGTTTTAGCAAAACAGGTGCCTGATACACGAAATGTGGGAAAGGATGCCATGAAAGCCGACGGTACAGTAAATCGTGCCGCGCTTCCTGCCATTTTCAATCCTGAGGATTTGAATGCGCTCGAACAGGCTTTAGCGTTAAAAGAAAAACACCCGGGTACAACCGTTCATTTGCTGACTATGGGGCCGGGACGCGCAGCCGATATCATTCGTGAGGGGCTTTACCGCGGTGCTGATGGTGGCATTTTGCTTACCGATAGGGCTTTTGCCGGTGCCGATACGTTGGCGACTTCCTATGCGTTGGCTTGTGCCATCCGGAAGTTGGGTGAATATGACCTGATCATTTGCGGTCGTCAGGCTATTGATGGCGACACAGCACAGGTAGGACCACAGGTGGCAGAGAAGTTGGGTATTTCGCAAATTACTTATGCTGAAGAAGTCCAGTCTGTTGATGCCGATAAAATTCGGGTGAAACGACGTCTGGAACGAGGTGTAGAAGTCGTGGAAGCCAAATTACCGATTTTGATTACGGTAAACGGAACTGCGCCGGAATGTCGCCCGCGCAATGCGAAGCTGATTCAGAAGTACAAGTATGCCAAGACCGTGACTGAAAAGCAGAATATGAATGTCGATTACACGGATTTGTTTGACAACCGTCCGTATCTCAATCTTATAGAATGGGGAGTGGCTGATGTGAATGCCGAACTGGAGCAGGTTGGTCTGTCGGGATCGCCCACTAAGGTGAAAAAGATCGAGAATGTGGTCTTTCAGGCGAAGGAAAGTCTCGTGATTTCTCCGTCTGACCGAGATATTGATATCCTGATGTATGACCTGATTGCCAACCATACTATTGGATGATTTCATCATAGCTAAACTCCTCAAACAATGAATAACTTATTTGTATATTGCGAAATAGAAGACGGCATCGTGGCTGATGTCAGTCTGGAACTGCTGACAAAAGGACGCAGCCTGGCCAACCAACTCAAATGCAAGCTCGAAGCGATTGTGATTGGTTCGAAACTCGAAGGGATAGAATCCCAGATATTCCCTTACGGAGCCGATACAGTCTATCTGGCAGACGATTCCCGTCTTTATCCGTACACCTCCCTTCCTCATACTTCGGTTTTGGTCAACCTGTTTAAAGAACAGAAACCACAAATCTGCCTGATGGGAGCGACCAGCATTGGCCGTGACCTGGGACCACGCGTTTCTTCAGCATTGCACAGCGGTCTGACTGCCGATTGTACTGCGCTCGAAATCGGGGACCATGAAGAGAAGAAGGAAAATAAAGTTTACAAAGACCTGCTTTATCAGATCCGTCCTGCGTTCGGTGGAAATATCGTAGCAACGATTATCAATCCGGAGTGTCGTCCGCAGATGGCAACCGTACGTGAAGGGGTGATGAGAAAAGAGATTTTCAACCTTCAGCACAAGGGCAAAGTGGTCAAACTGGACGTTGCAAAATATGTATCAGATGCCGACTTTGTGGTGGATGTGATCGAGCGTCATATAGAGAAGTCAAAAGTGAATCTGAAAGCTTCTCCTATCATTGTAGCCGGAGGTTACGGGGTAGGTTCGAAAGAGAATTTCCAGTTGCTGTATGATTTGGCTGCAACAATCGGGGGAGAAGTTGGCGCATCACGTGCTGCAGTTGATGCCGGATATGCCGGCCATGACCGACAGATTGGCCAGACGGGAGTGACTGTCCGTCCGAAACTGTACATCGCTTGTGGTATTTCCGGCCAAATCCAGCACATTGCTGGTATGCAGGAGAGCTCTATTATCATAGCTATAAATAATGATGAAAATGCGCCGATCAACACCATTGCTGATTATGTAATCAACGGCACGGTGGAAGAGGTGATTCCGAAGATGATCAAGTATTACAAGAAAAACAGTAAATAAACATTTTCATCAAAAGTAATATGTGCGGTTTGGGGATTTACCCTAAAACTCCTTTTACTCCCTAAAACTCCTTAAAGAAATAAAACAATGAACTTCTATCTCGATAATCCC
Organism: Parabacteroides sp. FAFU027; assembly: GCF_022808675.1. Taxonomy (NCBI): domain Bacteria; kingdom Pseudomonadati; phylum Bacteroidota; class Bacteroidia; order Bacteroidales; family Tannerellaceae; genus Parabacteroides; species Parabacteroides sp. FAFU027. The sequence continues at coordinate 23,178 of NZ_JAKZKV010000003.1, read as the reverse complement.
GATTTAAAACACCACCTGGATCATCCGCTGATGCGGAGAATCGTGGAGTTGCGCGAGCGTAACTATACCGATGCGCAGCAATTTGATTATGCCCCTATGGATTTTGAAGATGCCATGGACAGTTACGAAAAAGTCCTTGACATTGTCGGCGAAATCTGCGGTGATATTGTCGCGCCTAATGCCGAAAGTATTGACCAGGAAGGTCCACACGTGGTGGATGGTCGTGTAGTGTATGCCAAAGGTACTAAGGAAAACCTCGATGCATTGGTAAAGGCCGGCCTGATGGGTATTTCCCTGCCTCGCCGTTATAACGGTATGAACTTTTCTCTTGTCCCATACATCATGGCGGCTGATATGGTGAGCCGTGCCGATGCCGGTTTTGTAAATATCTGGGGTTTGCAGGACTGTGCCGAGACAATTTACGAATTTGCCAATGACGATCAGCGCAAAAAATTCCTCCCACGCGTATGTGCCGGTGAAACGATGGCAATGGACCTGACAGAACCGGATGCAGGATCAGACCTTCAGGCTGTAATGCTCAAAGCCACATACAGCGAGCAGGATGGATGCTGGTATCTCAATGGTGTGAAACGCTTCATCACTAACGGTGACGGACACATTTCCCTCGTACTGGCCCGTTCGGAAGACGGAACCAAAGATGGTCGCGGTCTTTCCATGTTTCTTTATGATAAATACGATGGCGGTGTGACTGTGCGTCGTATTGAAAATAAAATGGGTATCAAAGGTTCGCCTACTTGCGAGCTGGTGTTCCGTAATGCAAAAGCCGAGCTTTGTGGCGACCGTAAAATGGGACTTATCAAATACGTAATGGCGTTGATGAACAGTGCCCGTCTGGGAATCACGGCTCAGTCTGTCGGCGTTTCGGAATCGGCTTATCGTGAAGCGTTGGCTTATGCCAAAGAGCGTAAGCAGTTTGGAAAATCCATCATTGAGTTTCCTGCTGTTTATGAAATGCTTTCAATCATGAAAGCAAAACTGGACGCTACCCGTTCGTTGCTTTATGAAACTACCCGTTTTGTGGATATGTACAAAACGCTGGAAGATATTGCCCGTGAGCGCAAACTGACTCCGGAAGAGCGCAACGAAATGAAGAAATATCAAAAGCTGGCTGATGCTTGCACGCCGCTGGGCAAAGGAATGGCCAGTGAGTATTGCAACCAGAATGCCTACGATTGTATTCAGATTCACGGTGGCTCAGGCTTCATGAAGGATTATGCCTGCGAACGCATCTACCGCGATGCCCGCATTACCTCTATTTATGAAGGTACAACACAGCTTCAGGTCGTGGCAGCCATTCGCCATGTAACTACCGGCTCTTATCTGGCGATGATTCGCGATTATGAGACACAGGAGATTGCACCGGAACTGACCAGCCTCCGCACCCGTTTGATTGCAATGACTAATGCTTTTGAAAAGACGGTAGAGGATGTCAAAGCCGTAGGGGATAATGAGTTTATCGACTTCCATGCCCGCCGTATGGTGGAGATGGCCGGCCATATTATTATGGGATATCTGCTGCTGCACGATGCCTCACGCTGTGAGGATTTCCGCAAGTCAGCAGAGGTTTACATCAATTTCGGAGAAGCCGCCGTTCAGGGGCATGCTCAGTTTATCGAAGGATTTACGGTAGAGTGCCTGGATATTTACCGGAAATAATAGTTGCTTAAACAATCTCTAAAAAAGCGGGATCGAACGAATAGTTCTTTCCCGCTTTTTGCTTTGGGAAAAGCTGATTTAGCCTTTTTGTTCTTCTTTCTTTCCCGGAAAATACTTCTCCAGCAATACTATCACCAGGTAAAACAGCAGCATAAAGATAAAAATGCTCAACATTCCTATCGCGGTTGCTGTCAGCGCTTTGAAAAAGTTGTCGAGTATCATAACCATCTTATATCTGATTAAAGGTTAGCTAAGCAAAGGGATGATAGCCAGGATAATACCTCCGGCAATGACCGACCCGATTTGACCGCCTACATTGGCGCTGGCTGCATACATCAGTAGGTAGTTATTCGGGTCATTATCCTGCCCCATCTTTTGAATAACACGGGCAGACATCGGAAAGGCAGATATTCCTGCTGCACCCACCATCGGGTTAACCTTCAGGTGTTTGGGTAGAACAAGATTTAAAAGTTTGGCAAAGAGAACCCCACCGGCTGTATCAAATATGAACGCAAACAACCCCAGCCCGAGAATCATCAGTGTATCTACTTTTAAAAAAGAATCGGCTGTCATGGTTGAGGCAATGGTAATACCCAACAGGATGGTGACCAGATTTGCCAGTTCATTCTGGGCAGATTTCGAAAGTGAATTCAATACCCCACACTCCCGAATCAGATTCCCAAACATCAGAAAGCCAATCAACGCGACCGAAGTGGGTGCAATTAATCCGGCAATCACAGTAACGATAATCGGAAAGAGAATCAGCGTCGTTTTGGAAATAGGCCGGCAATGCCCCGTCATTCTGATCATACGCTCCTGTTTGGTCGTTAGTGCGTTGATGATGGGAGGTTGAATAATGGGAACAAGCGCCATATAAGAATAAGCTGCAACAGATATCGGTCCGAGTAGATTTTGGGCAAAACGGGTCGCCACATAAATGGAAGTTGGCCCGTCTGCTGCACCGATAATGCCGATTGAGGCGGCTTCCTTGAGGTCGAATCCCAGCAACGTTGCAAAGGCCATCGTCATGAAGATGCCAAACTGGGCAGCCGCACCGAAAAGCAATAGCATCGGATTCCGGAACAGCGGTGTGAAGTCAATCATGGCACCTACCGCAACGAATATTAAGAGGGGAAATATTTCGGTGATAATTCCTGCATTAAAAAATACCGTCAATGCTCCGTCATGGCCGACAGCGGAGGAGAAAGGGATATTGGCCATGAGTGTACCGAATCCGATTGGGAGAAGCAGGGCCGGTTCATAGTTCTTTTTGATGGCCAGGTAGATAAGCGTAGCACCGACCAATAGCATGATAATCTCTCCAATACCAAGAGAAAGTATTCCGCTGAAGAAGGAGGTGAAAAGTCCTGAATTCATAACGGGCGTGTTATTGTGAACAATTCTTTATCCGTTATAACAATTCAAAACAGACTTTTCCCTCGGTTATGGTGATTATTTTCGGATGTCTTAAAGATAGACGTAGGTTAATGCTCCGGCGATATATCCGAGGGTCGCCAGCCAGGAGAAGTATTTCAGGTAGTACCCGAAGGTGATTTTCTCCATCCCCATCACGGCAACACCCGTAGCAGACCCGATAATGAGGAGGCTTCCTCCGTTTACTGCACAGTAAGCAATGAACGTCCAGAATCCGCCATCTGCCACAAAGTAATGAAGATGTTGTGTTATTGCGTCCGCTGCCGGTATGACATGATACATGCCCATCGTACCTGCCACCAACGCGACATTATCTATAAATGAAGACATGACCCCGAGGATGAAACTGACAATAAACGGGCTTTTGACGTGAGTGTCGATAAATCCGGCAATATCACCTAACTGACCTGCGGATTGGAGCGCGGCAACCGACATCAAAATGCCAAGGAAAAACAGAATAGTGGGCATGTCAATCAGGGAGGTCATTCGCGAAACTTTCAGCTTTTGATGTTCCTCGATGTCAATGATTTTTCTATATAAAAAGTCAGTGTAAATCCACAATAGTACCAACCCAAACATCACACCCATGAAGGGGGGGAGTCCGGTCAGTTCCCGGAAAACAGGAACCAATGCTAACGAGGATATTCCGATGGCCAGGATGGTTAATCTGGATTTTGAGGATAGATGAAATGATAATGGATTATCACTTAAGTCGGATGGCATTACATCCCATTCCTCTCCTTTTTTGTAATGAAAGGTCATAATAGAAAGTGGGATCAACATTGTGATTAGGCTCGGTATAAAAAGATGGACGATTTGATGCAATGCCGAAATATTTCCTCCCGTCCAGAGCAGAATGGTGGTTACATCGCCAATAGGAGAGAATGAACCGCCCGCATTGGCCGAAATAATAACGAGGCAGGCGATTTTGATTCGTTCCCGGTGGTTGTGTGGGATAAGTTTGCGCAGTAGAGCGATGATAACGATAGCACAAGCCATATTATTGATTAAAGCTGCCATAAAGAAGGTCAGCAGCGAGATTATCCATAGTAATTTTCGCTTGTTTCGGGTTGTAATAAGTGATGAAACTGCTCTGAAACCACCGTGGGAGTCTATCAACTCTATGATAATCATGGTACTCATCACGAAAAAGAGTGTTTGGGAGACATCCCCGATGTGTGTCAGCATCGCATTATCGACAATGTATTGCATGTATTGCTCCTTTTTGGGCAGTGACATTATATCCTGGTGATGCATGAAGAATTCACGGAAGTAAGCATTGGGATGGGAGTCCAGTATATGAACAGCATCCAGTGCAAATAAACACCAGAGAAGTAAAGCCATCAGCAGGGCCGAGGCTGCTTTGTTTATCTGAATTTTCTCTTCCAGGGCAATCGCCAGGATCCCCAGCAGAAAGAGGACAGGCATGAGTGTGTAGATCATCTCAGAGTAGTATTCCGTTTGTCCTATAACCTTGGAAACAGATGTTTTGTTTTAGCTGGGTTGATTTCCTGAACTTTCCTGTCGAATACAACTTGAATTTGTAGCTATCAAACTATTCGATAAAACCAGCAAAAGCTAATAAACCTAATTTGTCCACTTTATATGGGGAGCAATTAACGAAAAAAATCTACCTTTGCGAATCAAATTGGAACTGAGGATATTCAATCATATTTATTTAGAGATAATGGAAAATATAAATTGGTCAGAGTTGTCTTTTGGCTATATGACAACGGACTGTAATGTTCGTTGCAGCTATAAAGACGGGGCCTGGGGAGACCTGGAGTTTACCTCTTCAGAATACATCCCCATGCACATGGCGGCCACATGTTTACATTACGGACAAGAGGCTTTCGAGGGATTGAAGGCTTTCCGTGGAAAAGACGGTAAAATCCGTGTTTTCCGTATAGAAGAGAACGCCAAACGTATGCAGCATACCAGCGAAGGTATCCTGATGGCAAAGTTTCCAATCGATAAATTCCGTGAGGCAGTGATTGAGGCGGTCAAAAGAAACGAGCGTTTCGTACCGCCTTACGAAAGTGGTGCCTCTTTATATATTCGTCCGTTGTTGATTGGTACCAGCGCCCAGGTAGGTGTGAAACCGGCTACGGAATACATGTTCCTGATTTTTGTTACTCCTGTTGGTCCTTACTTTAAGGAAGGATTTAAACCGACACCTGTAGTGATCCTGCGCCAATATGACCGTGCAGCTCCGCTGGGTACAGGTAAATACAAAGTGGGCGGTAACTATGCGGCAAGTCTTTCTGCTGGTGAAAAAGCGCATGAGATGGGTTATTCGATGGTACTTTACCTCGATGCCCGTTATAAGAAATATGTGGATGAATGTGGTCCTGCAAACTTCTTCGGAATCAAAGATAACACCTATATCACTCCGCAATCAGAATCTATTCTGCCTTCCATTACCAACGACAGTCTTCAGCAGATTGCCAAATCAATGGGCATGAAAGTGGAACAGCGTCCGATTCCGGAAGAGGAGTTGGCTACATTCGAAGAGGCCGGTGCTTGTGGTACTGCGGCTGTTATCAGCCCAATCCTGCGCATTGATGACATCGATGAGAACAAGTCGTATGTCTTCTCTAAAGATGGAGAGGCGGGCCCAACCTGTCTGAAACTTTACAACAAGTTACGTGCAATCCAGTATGGTGATGAGCCGGATACATTCGGATTTGTAACTGTAATCGAATAATATCAGAAAGGATGCTTTGGCATCTTTTGGAGAGCAAACCTCCAAGGTTTTTGAAACCTTGGAGGTTTCTTTCTTTTACGCAAAAGAATTATTGCTAAATTTGCGACTCAAATTTCATTAACTCATTTATTTATGATAAGAAAATACGTTCGTCTGATTATTGCATCACTCATACTGATCGGGGCTGTGCTTTTATTTTTTAAAGGCTTTATCTTCATCGGTATCTTAGTCGTTTTGGTCTCTGTATTTGTAACATTGTCACACTTCAGAAACGAAAATATCATCCTCGCTTTCTATTTTATTAAAAAGAATAATATTCCTTCGGCAATGAATGCCGTATCACGCATCAAGCATCCGGAATACCTGATTAAGAGCCAGGAGGCATACTACTACCTCTTGAACGGTATGCTCGAAAGCCAGCAGCACAACATTTCCAAAGCAGAAAAAAGCTTCAAAAAAGCACTTTCGGTAGGATTGCGTATGGACAGCGACCAGGCGGTGGCGAAACTGAATCTGGCAGGTATCTACCTGGCCCAGCGCAACAAGAAACTGGCTCAGCACTATCTTCAGGATGCGAAGAAGCTTGACAAACAGAAGATGCTGAAGGCCCAGATTCGCGAAGTGGAAGAAATGATGAAACGCGTTTAATCGAAAAGATAACTTAACCCTGAAAAAGCCGAGATGATCGGCTTTTTTTGTATCCGGCACATTTTAACCTAATATAGACTGTTATGAAAGTAGTAGCAATCAACGGTAGTCCCCGCAAAGAGGGAAACACCTTCCACGCCCTGAATATTGTAGGCGAAGAACTGAAAAAAGCGGGCATTGACTTTGAAATTATCCATGTTGGTAACAAGAACATCAGAGGCTGTATGGCTTGCGGCAAATGCGCACAAACGAAAGACGAGAAATGCAGTATGGCCGGTGATACGGTCAATGAAGCAATACAGCAGATGAAAGTGGCTGACGGCATCGTCATCTCCTCTCCGGTATATTTTGCGGGAATTGCCGGTACGATGAAAAGCTTTCTCGATCGGGCTTTTATGGTGGCAGGAGTGAATGGCGGTCTTTTCCGTCAGAAGGTGGGGGCATCGGTCGTGGCCCTTCGTCGCACAGGTGGTTCGTCTACGTTCGACCAACTAAACCATTATCTGACCTATTGTGAGATGATTCATGCTAATTCCAACTACTGGACGATCGTGCATGGCAGAGGTCCGGGCGAGATGGCGCAAGATGAAGAGGGCGTTCAAATCATGGAGGTGTTGGGCCGCAACATGGCGTGGATGCTGAAGATGCGCGAGCAAACCAAAGAAACCGTTCTGGCTCCTGCTCCAGTGGCAAAAGTGATGACCAACTTTATCCGCTGATGATATATGCTCAAACCTAACAGGTTTCCCAAACCTGTTAGGTTTTTTCTTATGGTTGAAAGTCAATTCCCGCCTTTACAGCCTGAGTGTGCTGGTCTTTTCGCGGGATATGATACAATCGTCCGTCCTTGACAAACTTCGCACCGGTCTGCCGGAAATAAAACGGCACACCTTTCTCTACGCATTGCCGGCGAAGATCAAGCACCCAATTGTAATTGCAGACGCGGGCCTCTTTGCCCGACTCCCCGCCGATAACGACCTCCTCAATCGAGGAATCCAGCCACGGAGAAATATCTATCTGTTCCAATAGCGGTTCGCAAATAATAGCTTTGTGCCGGATGGGAAGGCTCAGGAAAATGGGCAGGCGAAAATTAGCCCTATCCTGATTCTCACAGGTGGAGCAGATGGTGACATTCTCATATCCATCTCCCCAATCCTCAGGAAGACTGACTGTAAAACGATGAATACGCTTGGTGATGATGAAAAAGTGCAGGTCGCTTCGTTGCCGCATCATCCGCCATGCCTCGATGCGCCATTCATCCGCCTCTTCCAGAAAGAAATCGGAGGAGAAGCAGGTGAATACCGTCTCACCCGCCGGTAGTTTGTATTCGCCGTTGCGCTTTTTCTTCAGGGGCAAATCGAAACTGGCCGTCCGTGTTACTACCGAAGGGTCTTTGTCAAATGCCGCATCGATGCGGTACACGTAGCAATGTTGGCAACCGGGGCTGATTTTACGGCAACCGTGCCAGGGATTCCAGCCGGACATAATTGTGGGTAAAAGTTTCTTTTGGTCGAAACCTGACAGGTTTTTGAAACCTGTCAGGTTTGGCGATGCTTTCTCCAACAAATGTAATTCGAATTGCCTGATTTTGCAAAGCTACTCTATTACTTTCTTCTTCAATGCTTATATTTGCAAATACCATAAAGAAAAGATAATGCTATGGAAACGACCGACAAGAACCGCGTAATTGTAGAGCTGCACGACACCCCGTTTACCGAACACAAAGAGGAGCGCATCGGGAAAGTAGTTACTACCGCCTCGATTACCGAAGACGACCTGGTGGCTGACATCGTGGCGCATCGCACTGATATCAGTGCCGTAACACTAAAAGCGGCCTTCGAACTGCTCACCGAAGCGGCCATGCAGCGGGTAGCCAACGGGGCCTCCGTGCGCTTTGGACTGGCGCATTTCCAGCTTGGGGTGAATGGTATATTTGTCGGCAAGGGGGCACAATGGGACGATGAAGCGCATCGTCTCAATGTGCAGGTGACGCCGACTGCCCACCTGCGCGATGTTGTGCGTAACGTGGATGTGCAGGTTCGGGGAGTGGCTTCGTCGGGCATTGGGGTCAATACCGTGACGGATGTGGTGACAGGAACAGTCAACGATCGCATCACACCGGGCAATGGCATCCACCTCACCGGAAGTCGTCTCAAGATCGCTGGCGAACATCCCGACGTGGGGGTAGCTCTCATTCATCAGGTCACCCATGAGACATTTGCGATAGACCTCAAATCCATCGTGGTCAATTACCCGACCCGCATGACGTTGATCTTGCCCGCGTCTCTGCCCGCCGGGGAATATAAATTGTCAATCTGCACCCAATACTCGATGTCGGGCCGGTTAAACGCATCGCCCGGCTACTACACCTTCCCTTTTGTGTTGAAGGTGATCTGACCTTCTGCTTCTTTTCCCTATTCCCAAACCTCAATTCGGCTTATTCCCATCTCGATTGGTCTCTGATTAGCGTAGCGAAATGAATCACACGACCATGTGATTGTGGATCATACGAGTGTGTGACTGATAATCACACGATCGTGTGATTTCTTTTCAGATGGGAATCAGGAATAATCGATGATGGATGAAACGGGTGATGTAACAACTGTATGGGTAGAAACGCCTGATTTTGCGTCTATTGTAATTGACGTGGGGGCGATGCGGTGCGGGCGTGGTACGGGTGTGGTACGGGTAGAGACGCGCCACGTGGCGCGTCTCTACGACGAACGATGGATAAAACAACACCACCCGGTATCAAGGATGGATTGATACCGGGTGGTGATTGTAATTCTGTTTCTATAGAAATAAATTCATTTGCCTGACGTGTAGTTGTGTATGAACGTCAATATAGTTTCTCCAATTGTAATATCATTAACGCTATCAATTACGATTCTAATTATTAGTCCTTTTTCCCTTTTTAAATCAGTCAAATCATTAATTGTTTTCAGTATATCAATGACTCTATTTAAAGCTATATCTTTAGCCTTTTCATTTTGACTCTCAAGGTTTTGAACTAACTCTATAAGATTACCTTTAAACGACATAGTTTTCTATTTATCTGTATAATTATGGATTCAAATTCTATATACAATACACCCACTTCCCCCTTTTCGCAATCACTTCACCGATAACCGCAGCCTGAGGATGGAACTGCTTCAACGCCTCCAGCATCGCCTCGGCCTTATCCGCATCCACACCCATCAGCAGGCCGCCGGATGTCTGTGCATCGCAGGCAAGCATCTTGCGTTCGTAGGAGCAGGTGGGGGCGTAGAAGGTATGTTCCTTCACGTAGTCGGCATTGCGGAAGGCCGCTCCGGGGATGCAGCCGTCGGTGAGCAGCGACACGGCCTGAGGCAGTGCCGGGATTTTATCCAGCGCAATCTGGATAGTAACGCCCGAGGCCTCCGCCATCTTCATCGCGTGACCGAGCAGACCGAAGCCCGTCACGTCAGTTGCACCCTTCACGCCAAACTGCTGCATGCAGGTACAACCGGATTTGTTGAGCGTTTTCATCTGGAGGAGGGCTTCGGTATAGGCCGCTTCATCAGCCATGCCCATGCGTTGGGCAGCCATGAGTACGCCCACGCCGAGCGGCTTGGTCAGGATGAGTACCTGACCCGCTTTCAGTCCGGCGTTGGTAATCAGGCGGTCGGGATGCACCGTGCCCACCACGGCCAGACCGTATTTCGGGGGATTGTCGTCGATGGTATGGCCGCCCATCGTGAGGGCGCCTGATTCGTTGATTTTCTCCTGTCCCCCGGCAAGGATTTGCCCCAACACTTCCAGCGGAATATTTTGCGAAGGAAACATGGTGAGATTCAATGCCAGCAACGGCGTTCCCCCCATCGCATAGACATCGCTCAGGGCGTTGGTGGCCGCTATTTGCCCGAAGGTAAATGCATCGGAGCAGACGGGCGGAAAGAAGTCGGTAGTGACGATGAGCGCCGTCTCTTCATTCAGCTTATAGACCCCGGCATCGTCGTGCGTCTCAATGTCCACGAGGATGTTGGCATCCTTCACCAACGGGATGTTGGCAAGCAGTTCGGAGAGGGCAGAGGGCGCCAGTTTGGCCGAACAGCCACCGTATTGAGTCGTACTTAACAGGTCAAAGGAAGGTGTAGTCATATATTTTCGTTTCAATGGCCACCGACTCCATCAGTGCGATGAATTCGGCCAGTTGAGTATTTTCAATTCGTAAGCACATTCCGCATTCCGAAGAAATAGTTGGTGGCACGGCAATCACGCGCGCGGCAAGACCAGCCTGTTTGCAGGCTTTGTCGGCTTTCATCACCGAGCGGGTGGTGCGAAATGTGGCTATTTTACAGGGTTGTGACATCAGCGATGGCTTTAATTAAATATGCAAGGTCGTCCGGCGTGTGGTACGGCGAGAGCGAAAAGCGTACCGTGCCCGACGGAAAGGTTCCCAATGTGCGGTGAGCCAACGGTGCGCAATGCAGGCCGGAGCGTGTCTCAATGCCGTGACGGTCATAGAGCAGTTGCGCAAAGTCACCCGTCGAAAGGCGTTCGTGCGTCAGGGAAAAGAGTTCGCCCTGCTGCTCCGGGTTATTGGCTTTATATAGGCGAACGCCGGGCAATTTTTCAATCGCGTTGAGGCATTCGAAGAAGTCATTGTGTGTATGTTGAGGCATTGGCCGGTTCTCCAATGCAGCCAGCAGACCGATAATTCCTGCCACGTTCGGTGTCCCCGGTTGGAAACGGTCGGGCAATTCATCCGGCATGTCGTAGGATTCTGATAAGCTGCCTGTTCCGCCGAATATTGTGGGTTGTAGTAATGACGGATTCTTTGCATAAAAACCACCCGTCCCCGTTGGTCCGAGTAATCCCTTATGCCCGGTAAAGGCAATAAAATCAACTCCCCAGTCTCCTGCATTTACCGGAATTTCTCCCAAAGATTGAGAAGCATCGAGTATGATGAACCAACCTTTCGTGTGGGCAATCTGCGCTATTTCCCGAATCGGCTGAATCACCCCGTTGACGTTGCTGAGGTGGTTGATGACCAGCAGATCGCAATCGTTGGCCGGAAGACTTTCCAGTGCGGCAATATCAATGCTCCCGTCATTTCCGGCAGGTAAGGTTTTTATCTCAAGGCCTTTGGTCTCCTGCAAATGCCGGAGTGGACGCATCACCGCATTGTGCTCCAACGGTGACACCCATACGCGGGCACCTAGTTTCAATTCCAGACCGAATAAAATAGCGTTGAGGCCGGTGGTCGCATTGGCAGTGAAGGCGATGTTTTCGGCATCATTCACTCCCAACAGATGAGCCAGCGCATCGCGACAATCCTCCACTTGCATGGTGGCATTGCGCACCCGTTCGTAAGCGGCACGACCGTACGTTCCGCCTTCCTCGTTGAGGTAACGGGAGATGGCTTCGGCCACTTGCGGTGGCTTAGGAAAGGAGGTGGCGGCGTTGTCGAAATAGGAGTTGTGCATTGTTTCTTTGCTTTTGTTACCCGGGGTGTTGCCCCAGGCTGATGATATATAAGGCTTTCAGCCTTGACAAAGCTTTACGGATACACCACGTGCCCCGCTTCGGACAAATATTTCGTGATGGTGTACATGTTGCTGATCATGCCCACAGCAAGGGATTCTTTAACTCCGAAGTATTCCACGCAGGTACCGCAGGCGATTATGGCCACACCTTTATCTTCCAGTTCTTGTAACGACAAGGCGGTGTCGGTATCTTTCAGGGCAACCTTCACGCCGCTATTGTACAGTAAAATAGCAGTCGGTAATTTATCCGCGGCATTCAGCGAATTGATAAAGGCTCGCATCAGCAGATGGCCAAGATCATCATCGCCAATTCCCATCGCATCGGACTTGATGGCCACCACGTAATCATTTGCCGGAGTTGCGCAGTAGGATTCGGGGGATGGAGCCGAGGCAATAGTTTCAGGAGTGGTCAGAGAGAAAATATGGACATTGCCTTCTGTGCGCACTTGCGGATTGAGCTTCAGTTCGGTCAGGTAGTTTTGCAGATTCTGGCAGGCGGTATCGTTGTCGGTCAGGATTTCGATGGCTTCGCCGGATGCGGCTTCCTGGATGCCTTTTTTTGCCATAATCAGCGGAGCGGGACAAAGGTGTCCGCGGGTATCGATAGTCTTCATAGTTATTTTAATGAGTGAATGAGTTCAATGAGTTTGTTGGCGCTGGCTTCGGTATCTGAATTGATAGACAAGCAACTGGTGATATTAGGCCAATGCTTTTGCATAGAAGCGGTATAGCCTTTGTCGTAATAATGCAGGGCAATGGTGACAGCTTCGGCCAGTTCCCCGTTTTGCACATGTTCGATGGCCTGTTTGGTGGCTTTGTTGCCCAACCGTTTCTCAATCTTCAGGAACGAACCGATAAGTTCTTCAGCGGAGAAGTTGCCATAATCCTTGAGAATGTGCTGTACCCGGTCTTCATTTGGCAAATCAAGTTTGATGAACGTGGCGGCAAGCATCATCGCATGAAATTCCGCCGGAATAAATACCCGTCCGATACTCAGACTTTCTCCTTCGCACCATACCGGGAGTTCCGGATTCATCTTCCGCATCTGTTCGTGTAGCAGGTTCATAAAGTGTTCGGTAGTAGGTTGCTCCGGTTCGCCCAACGCCCCGAAAGCAGAGCCTTTGTGATGAGCTAGTCCTTCCAGATCAACCACCTGTTGCCCTTTTTCCTGCAAACGATGGAGAATTTCAGTCTTGCCGCAACCGGTAGGTCCGCCCAACACAACGATTTTCCACGGCTGTTTTGCCAGCAAATCAATGAAGGAACGACGGTACGCCTTGTAGCCTCCTTTCAGCAGAAAGGTTTTAAAGCCTGCTGTGCGGAAGAGCCAGGCCATACTTCCGCTACGCATTCCTCCGCGCCAGCAGTAGAGAAAGAGCGGTTTGCCTTGCGATAATTCCCGTGCTTGTCGAACAAAATCTGCCAGTTTAGGGCCGACCAGTTCCAGCCCTTTTTCTACAGCCGGGTCTTTGCCCACCTGTACATAGAGCGTACCCACGATGGCACGTTCCTCGTTGGTGAAGAGCGGAATATTGAGTGCGCCGGGGATATGTCCGGCGGTGTATTCGGCCGGAGTGCGGACATCAATCACCACTCCTTCACGGCTTTGCTCCAGAAATTCATCCGGAAAAAGAGTCTCTTTCATTTCAATGTAATATTGGAGGCTCAAAGGTAGAAATAATATGGGAAAGGAGGAGCCGTCAGAATCCACAGATCGGGATAGAAATAAAAAACCACAATTGATATTTTCAATTGTGGTTTTGTGACCCCGACAGGACTCAAACCTGTGACCTTCAGAACCGGAATCTGACGTTCTATTCAACTAAACTACGGGGCCATTCCTTTGTGGTCTGCAAAAGTAAATATATTTCCCGAATTAACAAATATCTTAAACTCTATTCTCCGTGGATATTGGCTTTCAGTAAAGGATTGGATGGGTTATTCAGCAGAAATTCTGATATTTGCATTCCCATTTAACCATCATTGATAATTTGCCGTTATGTCAGTAAAAATAGAGCCAAGCTGGAATGAACATCTCAAGGATGAATTTGAGAAACCATACTTCACTAACCTAACCAATTTTGTCCGTCAGGAATATGCTTCGACGACGGTTTATCCTCCCGGATCGCAGATTTTTAATGCCTTCGATAATTGCCCGTTTGATGATGTTGAGGTCGTGATTTTAGGACAAGACCCTTATCATGAACCCCGTCAGGCGCATGGCCTTTGCTTTTCGGTGCAGGATGGTGTGCCATTTCCCCCTTCGTTATTAAACATTTTCAAGGAGATTCATGCTGACTTGGGTAAGCCGATGCCTACAAGTGGTGATTTGAGTCGTTGGGCCCGTCAGGGAGTCCTGTTGCTCAATGCCACGTTGACCGTTCGTGCTCATCAGGCCGGTTCGCACCAAAATAAAGGATGGGAAACCTTTACCGATGCGGTGATTCACCGGTTAGCAGAGCAACGGGACGGTTTGGTTTTTATCCTGTGGGGAGCTTATGCTCAGAAAAAAGGTGCGTTTATCAATCCTCAGAAGCATCTGGTTTTAAAATCGCCGCACCCGTCTCCACTATCTGCTCACAGGGGATTTTTCGGTAATCACCATTTCAGTCTGGCGAATGACTATTTGAGAAAACAAGGAAAGAGAGAGATTGATTGGTGAGTTGTTTTGAACAATTCCAGATAAACGGCGTTATTTGAATTAATCGCTAACTTTGCAGCGATTTTTTGGGGGTGCTTGGTGCAAATCAGGCTGAGAATATACCCTTTGAACCTGATGCAGGTAATGCTGCCGCAGGGAAAAAGCATATCTTTTCACATTTTCTGCTTTCGCATTCGAACTCCCCCGATCGTGTTAATCATGCAAATATTTTCTTTCGTCAGATTGAATGGGATTTATTTGCCTAAACCTCAAATGTTTTATGAGAAAATTGATTTTTACCTTACTCCTGATTGGTGGAGGATTTTGCGCATCAGCGCAGCGAAAAAATGTTCAACCTAAAGATTCCATTGCTCGCGATATCCGTCTGGATGAGATGGTAGTGACCGGTACCCGTGCTTCGGGAAAGACACCGGTTGCCTTTACCAATGTCTCGAAAGAAGAGATTAAGAAGCTCAATTTCGGTCAGGACCTACCTTACCTGCTTTCACTTACCCCTTCAATGGTTATAACTTCGGATGCCGGTGCCGGAGTGGGTTATACCGGATTACGTATCCGCGGAACAGATGCCTCCCGTATCAATGTGACTACAAACGGTATTCCTTTCAATGACCCCGAATCACACGGAACTTATTGGGTGGATATGCCCGATTTTGCTTCAACCGTTGAGGATGTTCAGGTACAGCGGGGTGTAGGTACTTCTACCAACGGTGCGGGAGCTTTCGGAGCCAGTATCAATATGAAGACGGACAATATTCCAATGAAATCGTTTGCCGAATTCAATGGAACTTACGGTTCGTTCAACACATCAAAGGAGACTTTCAAATTGGGAACCGGGCTGATTAACGGTCATTGGGCATTCGAAGGCCGTTTTTCCAATATTCATTCCGATGGTTATATTGACCGGGCCACGAGCAATATGCAATCTTACTTTGGTCAGGGTGGTTACTTCAGTAAAAATACGGTGCTGAAGTTTATCACCTTCGGGGGGACTGAACACACTTATCATGCCTGGAATGGCGTGCCAAAAGATTCTCTGGCTACT
Organism: Parabacteroides sp. FAFU027; assembly: GCF_022808675.1. Classification (NCBI taxonomy): domain Bacteria; kingdom Pseudomonadati; phylum Bacteroidota; class Bacteroidia; order Bacteroidales; family Tannerellaceae; genus Parabacteroides; species Parabacteroides sp. FAFU027. The sequence continues at coordinate 7,498 of NZ_JAKZKV010000003.1, read as the reverse complement.
CACCGAACTTACAATCCTAGCGGTTATATGGGAACAGATGCGTCGGGTAACCCATTGTATTATAAGAATCAAACCGATAATTATACCCAAAATCATTACCAACTGATTCTATCACATATGATTAATCCAAATTTGAGCCTGAATGCTGCTTTGTTTTACATCAAAGGAAAAGGGTATTATGAAGAGTATAAAGATTCGGCTTCAGAAGCAGATTCGTATAAAACACTGGAATATTATGGACTGAAGTCGTTTCAATACAACGGACAAAACGTGACGATGCGTGACCGTATTCAACAAAAATGGCTGGATAATGATTTCGGAGGAATGATTTTTTCATTGATGTATAAGAAAGATAAACTCGATGTAACATTTGGTGGAGGGGCTAACCGATATATCGGATATAGTTTTGGTAAAAATATGTGGGTGAAGAATTACCCTGACGAAAACTTTACTTTCGGAAATGAATTTTACCGTAGCAAAGGTGATAAATATGATGCCAATGTATATGCCAAAGCCAGTTATCAGCTGGCAAATGGGTTGAATGCTTATGCTGACCTGCAATATAGACACATTGATTATTCAATTAAGGGTACAAATGATAAGTACAACGGCATGGAATTACAACCGTTGGATATTCACAAACAGTTTAATTTCTTTAATCCTAAAGCCGGCTTGTTTTACCAAATCAATAAGAATAACCAGACCTATATTTCTGTATCTGTGGCGCATCGCGAACCGACACGCAATAACTTTACCGATGCGGTCAACAGCATTGAACCCACCTCGGAACGATTGATTGATTATGAGGCTGGTTATACTTTTGCCAATAAAACATTTACTGCCGAGGCTAATCTCTATTTCATGGATTACAAAAATCAGCTAATTTTGAACGGCCAAATCAATGCGGTAGGAGAAGCCTTAACAACCAATATTCCTGAGAGTTATCGTGCCGGTATCGAATTGATGGCAGGAGTGAAGATTACCGACTGGCTGAAATGGAACGGAAATGCGACTTTGAGCCAAAACCGGATAAAGAATTTCACCGAATATGTGGATGACTGGACCAACTGGCCTGCTCAAAGGCAGTTTAATCTGGGGGATACTCCGATTGCTTTCTCTCCGGACGTAACCGCTGCAAGTGTCTTTAGTGCTGATTACCGAAAGTGGAGTGCGGGCCTGATGTCAAACTATGTAGGAAAACAATACATAGACAATACAGGAAATAATGACCGTTCACTGAAGGCTTTTTTCGTAAATAACTTGCGTATTGGCTATGTGCTTAATCAGAAATCTGTAAAAGAGGTAGGTATCAGCCTTTTAGTGAATAATATTTTCAATGTCAAATACGAAAGCAATGCCTGGGTATATTCATATTACGAAAATGATGTTCGCAAGACAATGGATGGTTACTTCCCTCAGGCTGGCACCAACGTTTTGGCAAATGTAACCCTGAAGTTTTAATGTTAGATTACATCCAAAATAACTGGTTAGAGTGGTTCGGTGTCCTTACCGGACTACTCTATATTTTTCTGGAGATTCGTCAGCGTACATCTATGTGGGTGATTGGATTTTTTTCTTCATTCGTATTTGTGATAGTGTTTTTCAAATCAAAGCTCTACGCTGATATGGTGTTGAATATCTATTATGTCACGATGAGTGTCTATGGCTTTTGGTTGTGGAAGAAAAACGGGAATGAGGCTGAGCCCATTGACCGCAAAGACGAGATTACTTATCAGAACCTTGGTTTATGGCTTGGCGCTATTCTTTTATTGATATCGACTGTTTTATATCTTGGAATCGCCAGTGTGTTGCATCATTACACTGATTCGCCGGTTCCTTACAGTGACGCCTTCCCAACTGCGCTGAGCCTGATTGCCACGTGGTTGTTGGCCAAGAAATACCTGGAGCAATGGTTGGTCTGGATTGTGGTGAATGTTTTCTCTATCGGCCTTTTTACTTATCGCGGTTTATATCCTACAGCGTTTCTTTTCCTGGTGTATGGTATTCTATCGGTTGTGGGTTATCTCAAATGGAAGGCTGATTACAAGCCTATTATGACTAATGTAAATGAGTGATTTTAATACGAAATACGAAGCCGTTATCATCGCTGATGGGCTTTTTCCGCAAAGTGAATCTGTTTTGGAGCTGATACGTGACGCAGGAGTGGTAGTTTGCTGCGATGGTGCTACGCGAAAGGCATTAGCCAATGGCTTTACTCCGGATTATATCGTGGGAGATCTCGATAGTCTGGAAGAGAAATTCAAGGTGCAGTTTGCTGACCGCTTATACCGCTTTCCGGAGCAGGATACCAATGACCTGACCAAGGCTGTTCGATTTACCCGTTCCAAGGGAATAAAAAATCTGTTGATTGTTGGTGCTACCGGTTTGCGCGAGGATCATACGCTGGGCAATATCTCTTTGTTGGCACAATATGCAGAACTCTTTGATTCGGTTGAAATGGTGTCTGATTATGGCACATTTATCGCCATCAATCAAACGATTGAACTGCAATCTTTTCCCGGTCAACAGGTCTCTATTTTCGCCTTAACTCCCGATTGTCTTATTTCCACTAAAGGATTGAAATATCCGGTCGAAAAACGCTCTTTTTCTTTCTGGTGGGAGGGAACCCTGAATGAATCATTGGGAGATTCATTTACTATTGAGGTTCATGGTTCAGGTAGATTAATAATCTATAAGGTGACAGGCTGATATCAACCAATCCGCATAGCTATTTGTTTTATTATAAAGTAAATATAAATCAGTAGGCTATGAGAACAAGTGTTATTCTTTTCGTTCTGTTGCTGGCTGGATTTATGCAACTTTTTAGCCAGCACGTCGTTGTGGCCACCTTAAAGGTTGACTATAACTCTTATGTGTTTGAAGGCGGAAACTTGTCGGAATACAACTGTAAAGATTGTGATAACACGACACTTCCGTTTGTTACAGACTTCCATTCTCCCGGCGATTTTGGTAGTATAACTTTCCTGTTAAAACCTACATCAGATACAATCTTTTACGCCACCATCATCTGGATGGGAACCGGTCAAATTTATTATCCGAAGAATTTTACAACTGATTTTCCATACCTTTCACCAGGTCTGTCACAACGTGTCATTCCGATGCCTGTCAATGTCACCTGGTATGATATGGATGGAAAAGTAACCGTTGATTCATCTTTTATCAAAAAAGCAATTCCTGCCTGGCATGCCATTGACACACTGTTGATTACCCGTGCATTTTCAAATCATCCTTATCAGGCGGCGATTTATTTGTATCCACCTTCTGTCGGTGTTTTTAACCCTGATGTAGCCAAATGGATTGTTTTCCTTTATTTGTCAGGAAAAGGACTTGTGACGAATGAAGAAATCAACGAAGAAAAAATTGGTATTTTCCCAAATCCGACATCTGAATATCTTGTTGTTTCAGGCTTTGCGGGAAGATTCGTGAAGTATGCATTAGTAGATGTTAGTGGAAGAGTGATCCAATCCGGTCGTTTGTCCGGAAATACGATTTCAATGTCAGGGTTGAGCAGCGGAATGTATCTGTTGAGGTTGTTTGATAGCAAAGAGTTTGCACTTGAACCTATAAAAGTCTTCAAGCGCTAATTTGATAAAGGATAGATAAATGCACCTTGTTTACCAACATTGTGACAGTAAATATTTTGAGCAGTACAGTCCGATTCGATTCTATCGGCATAATATCGGCTCATATTTGCACTCAAGACCAGCGATTTAAACCGGTAGAGCTTCTGTAAATCGGTGATATTCCCTTTGAATCCCTTTGACAGGATGATGATGTCGCCTTTCAAAGGGATTCTTGTTTGCGTATGCCGGATGTCTTCACTCAGATGAATCACTCTTTTTCCTTCAAACCAAACATATTGGTTATTTTTTCCATAAATCTCCCGCTTTTCAGAGGAGGTGCACTCCAATGTGGTCTCGCCCATTTGATTGTAAACCAGTATCTCTTGCCGATGTGACTTTTGAATGTACTGGAACAAACTAATTCCCTGTAAGGCAAGTATAGTCACCATTCCGAAGAGCAGTTTCCTGAAATCCTTCTTATAGGTAAATGATACAGCCAGAATGATAATCAGATAATAACAAAGTATTTGCATGAATGACGGATTCAAATCCCGGATTTGGGCAAAGGTAAATTGAGCAAAATAACGGGTGATAAAGTCCAGTCCCCCAAGCATTTGTTCCAAAATAACTCCGAACCATTTATATGGCCATCCCCAGGCCGCCAACACCAGACATCCGACCGACAGATACACCTGCATGCCTGAAAGTGGTAAGACTATAAGATTGACAATCAGGAAAAGAAGCGGGAATTGATGAAAATAGAAGATGCTCAGAGGAGTTGTCCCCAGTTGAGCCGCCAGAGTCATCAATAGCAGATTGTAAATATATCTGGGGACTTTTTTCTTTTGATTTATACTGTCACTCAAAAATGCCTGGGCTATCAGAATCGAAATAACCGCAGCATAACTTAGCTGGAATCCAATATCAAACAATGTCATTGGATTTAGAAGGAGAATAATAAATCCGGAAAAGGCCAGAGAATTGAAAGGTGAAACAGGGCGTTCAAACAACCCCCCCAATAGAAAAACAGAGAGCATAAGGCTCGCCCGGACGACAGAAGGCGATAACCCTGTTACAAACGTAAACACCCACAATATAACCAGGGTTATGACAAACTTAATCTTGAACCATTTCGTATTCTTTGGAATAAAGCCGAGTAAAAACATAACCATGGCAAAAATCATTGCCGTTTGCATTCCGCTTACCGCCATCAGGTGAGATAGTCCGACCGCACTGAAGTTACCTTTTTGTTCCGGTGATAATTCATCGGTATAGCCGATGGTCGTAGCCGTCAATAGAGCAAATTCATTTTCTCTGAAATGAAAGGTTCGGAATGTTTCAATGATGTTGTTTCGCAATTCATTTGCCAAATAGTAAAGATTGAAAGAGCGCTCACCCGGTATTTTCTTCCAATAAGCCGAATCAATATATGCCGTTCCGCAAATGCCTTTACGGTTGAGGTACGCAGCATAATCAAATCCTCCCGGTCGGTTGGTATTTACCAGCGGTTTTATCTCTGCACAAAACCGGACTTTATCCCCTTGTCGGAGTTTCATGGTTTGCGGGTCTTTATGAAAATAGGCGGATAGTTGTTTGTCGGTAGTCTGAAAATTGCCCGATGAATCTTTTCTGTCCGAGACTTTCATATAACAGGTAATACTGTGTTCCTTTTCCTCGGGTTGTGATATGATTTCTGCAACACCAAATGTTTTTCCCTGAGGGAAGTCAAAGGAGACAGCCTGAGCTCTTCTTTCTGACAGGTAAAATCCCAAAGTTAGAAAAGCCAGAGAAACGCCGATGCCAAATATTTCTCTGAATCGGAAAGATTGGACGGTAGGAAGAGGAATAACCGGAAAAAGAAGAAAAAGTAAAGAGATTGCTCCAAAAAGATAAGTTGGCCAACTATGAGGATAGAGCTGATAAAAAAGAATGCCCACAATCATTGGCAGAAGCATCCTGAGAAATGGTATCTGATGGATTGTAGGCAATTTCATATTCTAAAAAAGTTAGAGGTCTTTTAATTCAGAAATCGTCTTCATCGGGTCTGCCGAATTAAAGACGAAACTTCCTGCTACAAGGATATCCGTTCCGGCATCGACCAGTTGACGACCAGTCTCCAGATTCACTCCTCCATCTACCTGAATCAGCGTATTGGCATTTTTACGAAGAATCATCTCTTTCAGACGTCTGATTTTATCCAGCGAGTAGGGGATAAACTTCTGGTTGCCGTATCCCGGATTCACCGACATGATCAATACCATGTCTATATCATTGATAATATCTTCGAGCAAATATTCCGGCGTGTGAGGATTGAGGCTGACTCCCGCCTTCATTCCCGCTTCCTTTATTTGATGGATTGTTCTGTCCAGATGTGTGCAGGCTTCGTAATGTACCGTCATCATGTGAGCCCCGATATTACGTACTTCCGGAATAAACTTCGCCGGGTCCACAATCATCAGGTGAGCGTCCAACGGTTTCGTACTGATTTTATTCACATATTCCAGCACCGGAAATCCAAATGAAATATTCGGAACAAATACCCCATCCATGATATCAAGGTGTACCCAATCGGCTTCACTGGCGTTTAACATCTCAATATCCCGCTGTAGATTCCCGAAATCTGCCGATAAAATCGACGGAGCTACCATCGTTTTCTTTACATCTGTCATTTTCTATACAATATATAATAGCCTGAAACGCTATTTCTGATTAATTGACTGCAAAATTAAGAAAATCCACATAAACATCATCCAATATTCTCGTTCCTTTGGGCGCACCCCTCGTATCCTCGGGTCGGGCTATTCGCTTCAAGTCCTCGCTCGCGCACTCACTGCGGGCTTTCCGCTGCTATCCCTCGCGCGGAGGTTACTAACATATATTACTATCCTTTATTCTTCTTATAATTCATAGCAAGTTCCCTTCTTCTATTCATCCGGCCTGTATCTTCTCTATTTTAGTAGCATAAAAGTATTGTTATAATTGAGGTAAAGCATAGATATAGCATATCTTTAAAGGTATACTATATCTATACTATAATAGATAATATGGGGAGAAACAACAACGGAGGAAGATATAATATGTTCCGGATAAAACCCGTAGAGTAGCCGCCTTTAAACATATATCTTACACGTGGAGTCCCAGCAAATCTATAGGTGCGTAAGCCTACCTGGCTTTTTCGCAAATCAGATGTTATTTTATCTGCTACTTTCCCCTAACGTATCATACTCTGGAAGACATTTTCTCGTGGAAAGACCATTTTATAACGAGTCCCCCATTAATATCCCCGAAATAACCACAAAATCGCACTGCCTCCTAACCCAATTTTCGCACTGTTTTTCCCGGAGATCCACCATTGCAACAAGCGCCCACAAAAAAAACTCACCAGAAGGCCCACTTACGCTCAGTAGGTTATGTTCTTTAACAGAAAAAAGGCGTCGTATAATTTGGAGCGAATAGATGAACCGACTACTTTTGCACTCGCTAAACAGGAAGGGCAGCGGCCCAACGGAGTAAGCTTGAAACTTTTGAAAATAAAAATCTGAAAAGATTTGGAAGATAAAAAAGAAAAGCGTTATCTTTGCAGCCGTTTCGCTAAAACTTTTGGTGGAGCAAAATGAAAAGAGTTCATTGAAGAAATTATAGATAGACAAGTAGTACAAAAACTGCTTTGTTCAATAAAGACCAGTGATGGTAAAGAATAAAGCAAGGGAAAAATTAAACCGTCAATTAGCAATAGTTGGAGTAGGGATTAGCTTGAAGGTATTAAAACGAATCGCCTTAAAACGATTCACAAAAAACAAATAATACAACGAAGAGTTTGATCCTGGCTCAGGATGAACGCTAGCGATAGGCCTAACACATGCAAGTCGAGGGGCAGCACTTCGGGTGGCGACCGGCGCACGGGTGAGTAACGC